>JACDGG010000181.1 GCA_013815355.1 Solirubrobacterales bacterium | reverse complement strand
GTCTCCTGCGACCCCGGGTAGAAGAAGATCACAAGCGGCCAACGCTTCGCGAGCACCGCGATACTCGAGAACGCCTCATGCGCATACTGCAACTCCACATCCGGCAACGACCGCCCCACCAAACGACTCGAAAAGCTCCGGCCCACGACGGCCTCCGCCGGACGCTCAGGCATCCCCCGACCCTCCCCCGCACCCCAACGGCCAGGCTGCCCGGCGGCGGCAGTATCGGCCGCTACGCGGCGACGAACTCAAGAGCTTTGCGTGCCTGCAATCAGTGGGCTCATCGATCATGACGAGAGCCGGTCGGCGCTTGTCAGCTGTAAAACGACTGCCGCGACTCGGCAATTCTCGCCGTACGCGCTTTCACGCAGCGCCTGGAGCGTCTCGCCTGGAGCCATGAGATCCGGCCTCGCGGGAGCTTGGACACGCACACGTCCAGCCTTCCCACGACCGTTGCTGGCACGAGTCATCACTCGCCGACTCCACGAGGAGGGCTCGCTCGCATTCTCATCTCCGTTACCCATGCAGCTGGAGCCACGTCAGAACCTGGGCGGGCGTGTTCGCGGCTACTGTCGCCAACGACGCCCATTCGATCGTCCCGTTCCTGGCAAGCAACGTCACTCGCCGATACCACCGCCGGTCGGCCAGCTCGAACGTCGGTAGCCCAAGCGCCTCGGCTAGGACCAGCCCGGGGTCGATGAGCATCAGATAATTGATGCGGTGGTCCACGGTCGCCTGGCGCTGCTCCTGCTTGCTCTGGCTACTGATGCCCACCAGCCCCACACCCATCTCTATGAATCTGTCTTTGTGAGCACCAAAGGCGCGGTGCTGCGCCGTATCTTCAGCGGGAGCATCAGCGCCGGTCGCTGGCGTCGCAGTGGTCCCCGGGTACAGATAGAACGCGACCCAATTGGGGGACAAGCTCGCAAGGTCGACCGCGTCGCTATGAGCGCCCTGCAGGCGGATCGAGGGCATCGCTGAGCCAGCCAGCTTGCGTAGGTGTCTAATTTCCTCCGCGGTCACCGCTGGGATCGTTCCTTGTGGCGAGTCCGATCTTGTTCGGCCACGATGCGTCGTGCGGGCCATGATGATGCTGGTGTGGCTCGTACGGGGGTCCCGGTGATCGGTCGAGGGCTTCGTCCGATTTTCATCCCCGCCCGCCGGCCGTTCGCAAGAACGCGACCTGGTGCGGTCCGAGTTCTTCCGTCCTCGGAGCTTCATGTCGCACTGCTTGGAAAGGTTTCACCTAGAACCACCGTTGGCGCCTCATCCACGTAACGGCTTGTGCAGGACTGTGCACTGCACTCATCACCGGATAGAACGCCTGGGCGATCGCCCCGTCGTTGACGACCAGCGTTAGCCGGCAGTACCAGCTTGCCCCGTCTTCACCGAACGTCGGCAGACCGAGTTCTTGTGCCAGACGCCGATCGCTGTCGCAGAGAAGCGGATGACCGATCCCGAGCGCAGTGGCGATCATGCTCTGCTCGTTCGCGGCGTGGCTGCTGACGCCGAGCGCCCAACAGTTAAGAGCTAGCAGGTCGTGCCAGTGGTCCGCGAAGGCGCGGTGCTGGGCCTCGTCGAGCGCGCGGCTGTCGTAGCCGCCGTCGGGCGCCCGCATCGCGCCGGGGTAGAAGTAGAGAATGGCGCGGTGGATCTCTACGAGATCGACGTGCTGTGCGGTCGTCGACGGCAGCGAGAGCGCGGGAAGCGGCCTGCCCGTCAAACCGGCGAGCACTGGAGGATGACTGCTGTCGGAGCTTCCTGGCTCGTTCTGTGCTGCCGGCGTATTCACCGACCGAGACAGTCCGCAGGCCGTTCCCGCACTCTCGTCCCTCTCCGTACCCATGAAGCGCGACAGGTCGGGTCGAGCGCCGTCGGCGAAAGTGAGTGGAAAACCGGCGACACCCGACCCGCCCGTCGCGTGTTGGACATTGAGACGTCTCAGGCGCCGTTGTCCAACCTTTCGGGGCTTCATGCGTGCCGCATCTTGACGGCTGTGGTGTTCGTCTGCTTGGAATTTCTTTCCTAAGAAAACAGAAACATTTCGCTATGAATGGCGGCGCTTCCGCAGTACGACGCGGCACCCGCCGCCGGGCGTGACGATCACCGTGCGCCAGCGCGCTGTCTCGATTCGCGCGCTCGCTGGCTCGATCGTGAGGTGCTCGAGCAGCGTGCGCAGGACGGTTTGCATCTCCAACAGCGCAAGGTGGCGGCCGGGGCAGTGCTTGCGCCCGCCGCCCCACGGCATCCATGCGTCCGATCGCGGCGCTTCGTCCAGGAAGCGTTCGGGACGGAACGCCTCGGGCTGCGCGTACGCCGCCGCGTCGTGCTGCATGAGGTGGACGCAACCGACCAGGTGCACCGGCGGGTGGTACGTGCGTCCGCTGACTTCGCAGGGCTTGGCGACCGCGCGGGGGATCGTGAACAAGAACACCGGCCGATGCCGCAAAACCTCGTTGATGACCGCATCGAGATACGCGTCGTTATCGCCGTCGAGCTCGCGCACCAGGCGGTGCATGACGGCGGGGTGGTGCGCGAGCAGTTGCACTGCCCAAGCCAGCTCCGAGCCCGTGGTCTCGTGCCCGGCGAGGATCAGCGACATCAGCGTGTCGCGCACGTTGCCGATCGCGTCGGGGCCGCCGTCAACGTGCATCGGTCCGAGCAGCATCGCGAGCAACCCCTGTTGGTGGGTGCGACTACGCGCGCGCTCCGCGATCAGTTCTGCGAGCAGCGCATCGACACCCTCGCGGTTGGCGAGGAACCGGCGCCAGACACGCCGCCACGGTGGCGCGTAGCGCAACGTCGGCATGTGCAACGTCAAGCTCGCCGCCACCGAGAACATCGTCAGCAGGCGCCGATGTAGCTCGTCCACACGCTCGTCCCCGACGCCGAAGATCGTGTGCAGGATCACGCGGAGCGTCAGCGCGCATAGTCGCCCGTGCAGCGGTATGGGCGTGTCGAGCGGCCAGCCCGCGATCTCGTGCTCGACGGTCGCGCGCACCATCTGCGTGTGGGCGCTCACGCGCTCACGCTGAAACCCAGGAACGACGCGCCGACGTCCGGCGAGATGGTCCTCGCCGTCGGCGAGCATGAACGAATCGCGCCCCACGAGGGGCGCGATCACAGCGCCGCCCTCTCCCGGTCGCAGCACGTCGGCCGGGGCCGTAACGATCGCCTTGATGTCGCTGGCCTGCGCCATGAACACGAGCGGCGGCTTGCCAAGCGGCGTCATCGTAAACGTGCCACCGCAGCGACGTCGACACCAGTGCAGGTAGGCATGCGGATCGTGCCAGAACGCGTACGTCTGCACGACAGCTGGTAGTGGCGCGCTCCGCGGCAGCCGAGCGCGCGACGATGACCCACGGTGAACTCTCCTCATCTCCCTCACCCTCCTATGTCGCTTGTTGTTTGTTGACAATTCGCCACACGCGCAGCACCGGGACGAGCAGCCATGTCAGCGCCCCCGACGCGCGGATCAGCGCGGACGTGTGCGTCCCCCACTGCGGCGCGCGTACGCTGTTCTTGCTTAGGTACATCGCCGCCATCGAGCTCACGAGCACGCGGTGCCGCGCGCTGTCAGGAAGCGAGGAGGCCTCGGCCACGGCACGGCGTATCACTGCAGCGATGCGCTGCGTCGCCGTGCTTGGCGAGGGGTAGTGCGCGACGTAGCTGTGCGCACCGCTGCCAAGGTCGGCGTCGTGGTCGCCGTAGCTGTCGAGCAGCGTGCCCGCTAACGAAATCCACGGCATGTAAGCGCAGAAGGTCACCCGGGCGTCAGCCATGATGCGCTCGTCGTCAGCGGCGAGTGCCAGGAGCGCCAGCACCGTCAGCCAGGCACTCGCGCCGCCCGTCCACTCGAACCAGACCAGCTCGTCGCCAGGCGGAGGAGGGTGCTCGGCCGCCCAAACACGCAAGAGCACATTGCGGCACCCCTCATCTTCCTCGTGGTTGAGCGCGAGCACTTGAGCGAGCGCAGTCGCTCGTGCGACGAACGGTCGAACTACGCCGTACGACGGAAGCCCCCCGCACCCCTGGCGACACGTCTGCACGAGCGCCGCAACGAAGCCGCCGTCGTCGCACCACGGGTGGAAGCGGTAGTAGTCCGACAGCCCAACGTCGGGCTCCAACGCCTCGATGAGCGCACGATGGAGCTGGCGTCCGTTGTGCACACCGACGAACGCGCCCCGCTCGCTAGTGCAGTCCAGGTAGTCCGCAAGAACCTCGAACGCCACGAGCAGGCGCAGCAGCTCTGACGAGCGCCGCTGCGCAATCGTGCTGAACAAGACAGCGCCGTCGATATTGGCGCGCTTTCGCTCGATCGCCTCCAACGCGTCCGCGCGTAGCGCCGCGTCAGGAATCGCAGCAGCACAGGCGCGCCAACGGGCAACCTCGCGCGCTGCGCCCGGGAGTCCCCAGGTCAGCTCGCGCCACGCGGCGCGCACCAGCGCGACCGCCGTTTGGATGGATGAGACGACGCGGTGTGAGTGGCTACGCCGGCTTGACCATCGTCGCACGCGCACGAGCGGCGAAGTACCCCGGCACCGCGACGATCGCGAGCGCGGACGCGCTCACGATCGCCACTGTCGTGAGTGCGATCAGCGGTCCCAACCCGACCACCAACGGGAAGCCCGTGACGCTCGTTAGCGCATGGGACAACAAGAGCTGGCCGTACAGCCCGAACACTGCGCCGATCGAGCAGCCAGTGAACAATAGGATCACGCTCTCCACCAACAAGATGCGCCAGCCCTCCCCGCGCGTGAAGCCCTGGCGTCGGATGCTTGCGATGCGCTCTCGACGCTGCCAGATCATCGACGCGATCACACCCGCCATCGCGATGATCGCCGCAACGAGCACAAGGCGCGCGATTTCGGTCAAACGCGCGAGACCGTGATGGCTGATGCGCTTCCACTCGCCTTCGCGCGCGCCCGCGGTCTGCACGGCGAGGCCGCTCTGCGGCCCGAGCGCGCGCGTGACCTCCGCCTTGACCTGCATCGCGGACGCACCGGCCGTCGTGTCGATCGTCACTGCGCTCGCCGCCGTGGAGCCCCAGGCGCGCGCGTAGTCGTTTGAGTTGAGCACGATCGCGCCGGGAGGCCATCCACCGTTGGTGCTCAAGCCGGCGACGCGAAGCGTCGTCGGCTGGGGCGAGGGCAGTGTGAAGCTGTCGCCGATGCGTAGATGCTTTTCCGACGCGATCGCTTCGGAGAGGATCGCCCAGCCGCCGGCGCGTAGGCGCGCGTTAGCTTGCGCGATGTCGCCGACAGTGAGCTGGTGCGGGGGTAGCAACTGTGCCGCCGTCGGCGGGGGCGCGATCACCCATACCCGCCTGTTGCCGACGTCGAGAAAGCTCCCGCGGTACAGCCCGACGCGGCTGACGCCTGGCAGGCCCAAGAGCTTGTGCGCGACCCCGCTCGGGAAAGGCGTCGTACCCAGCGTGTTCGCTTCGCCCGGCGGCGAGACCCATAGGTCAGCGGTGCGGTTCCAATCGTGTGCGGTTCGGTCCAAGCCGTGTTCGAGGTTGTGCTGCGCTCCGGTGATCGCGACGCTGCCGAAGACAGCGATGGCTCCTGTGGCCGCGACCGCCAATGAGCGCACACGTGTGAGCGGATCGCGCAGCTCTGCCACTGCCAATCGCACGGAAGTGCCGCCAATCGGACGCCACGCACGCTTGACGCCTGCAATCGAGGCGTCGAACAATAGCGGCAGCAGGCAGATCATCGC
>JACDGG010000018.1:22267-26175 GCA_013815355.1 Solirubrobacterales bacterium | reverse complement strand
GCCCGCCGGAGAACGTGCTGGTCGTCTCGTTGGACGAGAAGACCGGTATCCAGGCCAAGGCGCCGACCAAGCCCGACACCCTGCCCGCCCCTGGGCGTCCAGCACGCCGCGAGCATGAATATGAGCGGGTTCGGAGGGCGGGCCAGGGAAACGCACCGACCCGAAAGAGCGGCAGCGCGCCCTGGTCCGACCCTACACCCCATCAACAATTCAGGCGTGAGCCCTTAGTCGTTTAGCTCGCCGATTCGAAGCCGATGTCACGCCGGCGAACGAGGCTGCCCTGCCTCCAGACCGCGGGGAACTTCGCCCAGGTCCCGGGGATCGATCAAGATCTTCGCGTGGCGTTCTGGGCTCCCAAGCGCTGTGAAGGCGCTCTCGACGCCCGACAGCCCAACGGTCCCTGTCACCATGGCCGTGCCGTTGACCTTTCCGTCGGCCAGCATATGCAGGGTGTCGCGGAACTCAAGCGGCGTGTAACCGACGACGAACCGGAGCTCGATCTCCTTGTTTATGGCCATGGATGGTCGGATCCTGTCGGGCTCCATGCATACGCCGACGACCACGATGCGCGACAAGAGCGGAGCACTTGCGATGATCTCATCGAGGGATCCCGGGAACGCCGACACACTCGAAGATCACCGGGCGAACCGCAGATCCCGCAGCGCAGTACGTTAAGCAGGACCTGCCCCGGCCCGGGCTCGGGGCTAGGAAGATCGGCGACTTCAAGCTCCCCGTTCTCGCAGATCACCGCCTTCATCGCGCCAGCATGCTGTCGTCGAAGGCCGGGAGAGGATTGATGAGCGGGTCCAGCAGCTCGGCGGCCCGCGCGGTGGTGAGGATCTCCTCGGCATCGAGCTTGATCAGCTCGTGCCCGCTCTCGTCGTACTCCCAGACGTTCTCGCCGACCAGACGTCCCCTCTCGTCATAGGGCCAGATCATCGCGACACGCCCCTTCAGCAGATACATCGCGTCCTCGTCGGCGTCGACTCCACCCGCGACGAGCGCGGCACCCAGCGTCTGCTGGTAGCCGACCATCGTGCTCACGACCATCCAGTCGCCGACCGCGATCGTCTCGCTCTCGTTGTAGAAGATGCACTGATTTGTCTCGGCCCACAGACGGTAGACCGGTTCGACCTGCTCGCGGCCTTCGAGCGTCATCGGCGGCTGCCCCGCGAGGTTGAAGCGGTAGACGGGGCTCTCGACAGTCATCTCGGGTGCGAAGATCTCCTCGAAGCGACCGGCGTGCTCCAGATTGCGGTGCCGGTCATAGGCTTCGAGCAGATATCGGTGCCGGGGATTCGCGGTGTCCTGTATGAGTTCCCGCACGGCGCGGTTTGTCTCACGGATATCCAGTTGTCCAACGTCGAGGTGTGCCATTGCGCTGCTCCTTTCGTCACGTGTGTCCGGCGATCCGACGATCCGATCGGCACGGCGGGCATGTGCCCCTCCGCGGCATTCACAGTCCCCTGCGGCTCGACGCCAAATCAAGCGGTTTCCGACGAACCTACAGTACTGTAGGCGCATCGGCGCCCCTGCCTCCAAGGTGCGCGGGCCGCGTCAGCCTCTTTATGCAGGCCGCCGGCGGACAGCTTGAAGCCCTCGGCCCTTCAGCGCAGTGGCTGGCCCCACCGGGTCTCCTCGCGCAGCTGCTTCTTCAGTAGCTTGCCGCCAGCGTTTCTCGGCAGGGGATCGCCGCGTTGGACCACGTATTGGGGAACCTTGAAGTCGGCCAGATGCGAACGACAGTGCGCCAAGACCGCCTCGATATCGAGTTGATCAGCGACCGCTGGCACGATCACAGCTCCGACCTTCTCGCCCATCATGTCATCGGGCACTGCAACGACCGCGACCTCCCCTACTCCAGGCGCACCAGCGAGCGCGTTTTCTACCTCGATCGAGTAGACGTTCTCGCCGCCGCGGTTGATCATGTCCTTCTTGCGATCGACGATGTAGAGGAGGCCGTCCTCATCGACGCGTGCCACGTCGCCGGTGCGCAGCCAGCCGTCCGCGAACGTTTCGGCGCTTGCGGCGGGATTGTTCCAGTAGCCTCGCACGACGTTGGGTCCGCGCACCAGCAGTTCGCCGATCCCGGTGTCTGGGTCTGCATCATCGAGGGCCAGGTCGACGACCGGCAGCGCGAAGCCGACCGAGTCGGCATGCGCTGCTGCCTCCTCATCTGGGAGAAACGATGTCAGCGAGCAGGTCTCGGTCAGGCCGAAGCCATTGCCGACTCGCGCCTGTGGAAATGCTTGTTTGAGCTGATGCACCAGACTCTCGGCGATCGGTGCGCCACCATAGGAGACCCAACGCACGCCGCTGACATCGAGCTGAGCAAAGCGTGGCTGGCGGATGAGGGCGTGATAGATCGCCGGCACGGACACCAACTGGTTGACGCCGTGCTCGCCGATCGCCCGGAAGAAGCCCTCGAAGTCAAGCGGAGCGGAAAGGATCTCAACTCGCCCGCCGACCTCCAGCATCGGGATCAACTGACTATTGCACCCCGTCACGTGAAACAAGGGCACCGATATGAGCGTGGAGATGTTCGGTCCCTCGCTTCGCTCGGTGAAAAGGCAGCGAAACGCATTCTCGCTGTTGGTCAGGAAGTTCGCGTGAGAAGTCATCGCGCCCTTTGGAAAGCCCGTCGTGCCACTTGTGTAGAAGATCGCCGAAAGGTCGTCGGGCTTTAGATCCTCCACACCCATCGGCTCGCCGTCGGGGAGCCGGGCGTCGGGGTGAAACACGTACGCGGAGCCGGAGTTCTCAACTACGTATGAAACCTCCGCCTCGGTGAAGCGTGTGTTGACGGGCACGGCCACGGCACCCAGTAGCTGTATGCCAAAGAACGCGAGCACCCAATCGATCCCGTTGGCCAGGCGGATCGCGACGCGCTCGCCACGTTGCACGCCGTCTCGGCATAGACCGCCAGCGACTCGAGCCGCCCGCTCCAAAAGCTGGCCATAGCTGATCGACGGGCCGCCCACCTCGACAAGGGCGGTCGCGTCTGCGTCGCGCTCGACGCTGGCTCGGAGCATGTGCACCAAGGAGGCGGGACGATCGCTATAGCGCGCGACGCCGTGCTTGTCGCGGCACACTCCCGCCTCGTTGAAGGGATTACGGCCCCGCGGGATCGGCTGGGGCATCTCTAAAGCATCCTGACCCGTGCCGCTGCGATTCCGCTTGCCGCCCCGGTGATGATGATGATGCGCCGTTCGCTCACAATGCCCACCTTTACAGACCTACAGTAGTGTAACCAAACTCTATCGTAAGATTGATGAGGTGGCGCAGACGACGACTCGACGAACGCGGATGACGGCCTCCGCGCGGCGCGAGCAGGTGCTGGACGCCACGATGGAGATCGTCTCCAAACAGGGCTTTCAGGCGGTGACAATCGAAGCCGTGGCAAAGACGGCCGGAATCACACGGCCGATCGTCTACGAGCATTTCGGCAACCTACAAGGGCTTCTCCAGGCACTGGTCAAGCGCGAAATGAGCCAAGCGCTGGAGCAGGTCTCAGAGACCGCGCTTGGCGATCTCGCTGAAGGTGACCCTCCCGCACTGATGCTTGAGAGCCTGCGCACGTATCTCGCTGCGGTCAAGGACCATCCCAGGACCTGGCGGCTCGTGCTGACGCCCCCCCAGGGCGCGCCTGCACTGTTGCGCAAGCGCATCCTTCGTGGTCGCCGCGAAGTGCTCAAGAGCCTGACGGACGCAGTCAGCCCTGGATCGCTGCCCGGCGATCTGTCTGAAGATCCTGAACTGACCGCCCGAATCCTCTCCGCGATGGCAGACGAGTACGCCCGCCTCGTGCTGAGCGATCCCAAACGATTTCCCCCAGCACGCCTTCTCGAGCACGCTCGTTGGTGGCTTGGCCAAATGTCTGGCTAGCCCTTCCACGACGACGTATGCAG
>JACDGG010000018.1:11703-22257 GCA_013815355.1 Solirubrobacterales bacterium | reverse complement strand
GCGCTTTACTGGCCGAGCGCGACGCAGAGAGGACAGAGGGACCGGTCTTCGCTGCGAAGCGCCCTAGGGGACTGGGTATGCGTAAGTGACACTAGCGTAAGTTAGATGCTCGTGCAACCCGCCGCGCGACGTTAAAAGATCGTCGCGGTTGAGGCAACGCTCCGAACAGCCTGCGCGCCGAGTAGGCGAGGCGCGTAGGTGCTCGCACGTAGTCTTCGACGCTGGCTATGCCAGAACCGGCGCGCCGTGGCGCTGCTGCTTGGAGCGGTACATCGCCGTGTCTGCGAGCTCGATCAATTCCTCAGCGCTCGCCACGGCTTCTCCAGCGCAGGCGACGCCGATACTTGCGCACAGCTCAAGACTCCCGCCTGAGAGCTCGTACATCCCGCGGACAGACTCGCTGATTCGCTCGGCTGCGCGTAGCGCGGTCGGGAGGTCCCCCACGTCACGCAGGAGGATCAAGAACTCGTCGCCACCGATGCGTCCCAGATCATCGTTCTCGCGCATCGCGCCACTCATCCGCTGGCAGGCCTGGATCAGCACCTCATCGCCTGCCGCGTGACCGAGTGTGTCGTTGACGCCCTTGAACCGATCGAGATCGACATACACGACGGCGGGTTTGCTCGATGCGGCGAGCTCGACCTCGAGCGCCGCGATGATTGAGGAGCGGTTGAGCGAGCCCGTGAGGGCATCGAAGCATGCCCGCTGCTCGAGCTCGCGCCTGGCACGCGCGCTGTCGGTGACGTCCTGCATAGAGGCGATGACGCCGGTGACCTCCCCACTCTCGCGCATTAGCGGTCGGACTTTTGCCAGGATATGCCTCGACTCAAGTTCAGGGAGCGTTAGCTCCAGCTCGACATTCTCGCGCGCTCCCTCGTTCATCGCTCGATCCACCACGGCGTCAAAGGCCCGTCGGGCATCCTCAGGGAGGGCACTGAGAAGCAGCTGCAATTCCGGCGCTCGGTTAGTGCCCGCTCGATCCATGTTCGTGTGCACTCGAGCTACGCACAGGATCTCGCGCAATCGAGCGTTCTGGTAGACGACGTTGCGTTCTCGATCGAGCTGCAGCAGGCCATCGGGCATCTCCTCAAGCAGTCGGCGCAGCAGCTCCTCGCGATCTTGCAGCGCCTCCTGGGCAGCCATCTCGGCCGAAACATCGATGCACTCCGCGAGCACGTAGCCGTCGGACTCGGTGAGGTAGTTGTGATAGGTGGTGTCCACCCATAGCCAGCTTGCGTCCTGTCGGCGAATTCGGACCCGCGACATCTGTACCCGTCCGGTGGCGACCATCGTGATCCAGCTCTCGATCAGGCGAGCCTGGTCGTCGGGATGGACCCGCTCGAAGGTCGGCTGCCCGATCACTTCCTGCTCGGTCGCATAGCCGAACATCTGTAGGTATGCAGCGTCGCACTCGATGACGTTGCCCTCGCGGTCTTGCTTGCGAGAGCAGAAGCGCGGCGTGGTCGACGACGGCGGCTCGAATTCTCGTCCCGCGGTCTCAGGCGAGGGCTCGTCGATCCAGACAAAGCTCAAGATCACGCCATGGGTGTTTCGTAGGTCAAGCATGCGCACAGTCCGCCATATATTCGGGTCGCTCCGCAGACGAGCCCTAGCTTCCGCCACCGCCTCGCTCTTCACATGAACCCAGGCCTTGACCACGGTCATGCGATCCTCTGCCACGCACAGGTCCAGGCCCGTGCGCCCCTCGCCAGCGAGGACCGGGTAGTCCTCGAGGCCCAGCGTCTTCGGAACCGGCACGATATGCCCCTCGGAACTCTGTGCAAACACCATTGCGTCGGGGTGCTCGCGCAGCAACGCATCCGCTGCGCGTCGGCTGGCGATCGCGCGACGCTTGACCTCCGCGGCGGTGGCCTCGCTGGGGCGAATATCGTGAGAGACGTCGGGCATCGTGACCGCACAGCTTGATCGGCCACGTGCCAAGCGCGGCTGATGGGGTGTCGCGAAACTCAACGAAAAGGCGACCTATGCGAGCCGCGGAGTGAGCGGCCGACCGATCTAATCGGCCAACACAGGCGAGGCCAGCCGGGCTACTCGGCTTCGGGCTCGGCCAGGCGCCCGCGCCCGCGCACAGACCACGCGATCCATCCGCCCAGGGCACCGAGAAAGAGTCCGAAGATCGCGTCGATGACGAAGACCTGGACCCCTCGCGGTCACTCGCGAAAGAGGACTGGCAGCGGCATTACTTCCCTGCCTGGTGCTTTGCCTTCTTGCCAGCGCCTTTAGGGGCATAACGCTTGCGCGCCTGCTTTTCACACGCGGCACGATGGCGGTTGTGCTTGTAGCGCTTGCGGCACGCCTTCAACGCCTTGGCCAGGCGCTGGGCCCGCGTGGCTTTAAAGCCCTTTACCGACGCGCAGCCAAGCACGGGGATCCTTGTCTGCTGCTGAATTACCGCCCCGTTCTGGCCGGTGATGGTCGTTGGCATCACGAGTTTCGCCCCGCATAGGCTGAATCCCTTGCTCGCTGCGACGTTCGAGGTCAGAGCCGAGTGCGGGCCCTCGGGAAGGACCGCTTCAAAGCTTGTGACGGGCGCATCGGGCAACGCATTGAACGTCGAGGTCGTGATGCCCTTTTTGACGTCGGTCTGACCGTCCAAGACTAGCGTGATCCCTTCGCCCTGGAGCACGAACTCGACATCGGGAAATGCTGCCCCGCCGTGGGAGACCAAGTAGGCCGGACCAGTCAGCGTGCCCTTCAGCACAGGCGTGTGCACCGTCGCCCTTCCGATGTTCGAGCCTTCCGGACAGGCGGCCGGGTTCGCCGCAAATACAGAGTCCACGCAGGCTTTTTGGATTGTTGTCAGGCGCGAAGGCAGCGCGATGGGCAGCGCCAGCCTGGTTTTCGCGATATTGGCCTGTCCTGGGGAGGAGCTGACCTTGATCGTAAGGCTCGCTCCATTGGCTTTCGTGGCGTTGCCCTGTGTGAAGGCTGCCAGCGTCGGCGTGAACGGAAGACTCGCGCAGCCTCCGATCTGAAACGGGCTCGCGACATTCGCGACGCTGCCGCCATCGCCCGTGAGCGTAGCGCTGATGCTGCTCACCCTGCAGTTGGTCGGATTGAACTGGAAGTTCGGGCGGTCGATCGTGACACTTATCTGTTTGATCTGCACCGGCACGCCTTTGAGGATCGTGGGCACGATTTCCCCGCGGGGGCCACCGTCGGTTGTGACAGTGACGGCGGCGGTGCTCGGGTCGACGTTGATCCGGGAGCGGACGTCGATGCGCCCCAGGTCGAACGGTCCAGCTTTGGCATCGGTCTCCACGAGCAGGCCGAACGGCGCTCCGTCATAGCCGGATGTGATGTAGACATCGCCGGTCAGGTTGAATGGTTCGCTACCCAGACCGGAGCTCGTTGTCGCATGCCCGAGCAAGCTATCGGCTCCGCAGCCCCAGGGTTGCCCAGCGGACGGTTCTGGGCAGGGGGTAACCGAGGAGAGCATCGCTGCCATACCTGCCGGCAGATGCACTGTGATGCCATTCAGTGCCTGATGTCCGTCGGGCTTGGCGATCGTCAGCGTAAACGGCGTGAATGCCCCCGCCAGAGTGTTGGCCGAGCCGGCCGCAAACGCGGGGCCGAACGGCAGCGGGCTGGGCGGGCACGCCCCTCCGCCGGGTCCGGATGCGATCTGAAAGCTCGCTGAGGGCGTGGCCTCCGCGTTACCGGACCAGGGAATGAATGACGTCGTAGTCATATACGCCCCGCAGAGCGCAGGTGTCGACAGCGGCGCCTTGGGGCCACCGAAGAACTTCAACGTGAGCTTTTCAAACGGCACCTCGGGCGTATTTTCGAACACTGAGACCTGCTGTCCGCTGACCGCGTCCGGGGTGACCTTGCCGGCTAGCTTGACGCGCACGCCCGAAAGCGGATCTTCTGCAACCAGGTACAGCACCAGCGGCGGTTCGAACGGGTTGGTGTCCTGCTGGGCAAGGTACACCGATCCGATCAGTTCGTTCTTGAGGTCGGGGCTCTTGATCGAGGCCGTGCCGACCTTCGCTGCGTCAGGACAGAGCGCTTGGCCGGCCGAGAAATCGTCATTATTGGTCTGGGCGCGTTCTTCGCTGCCTTCAAAGCCCATCTGCAGCGATGAGCAGGCAAGCAGGCCGCCAGCGGCCGCCGGACTCAGGTCCAAGCCTCGCGGCAGCGTAACCGTCGTCCTTCTGAGAGTCGATTGCGCACGCCCTTCGGGGGTTTCAACCTGCGGTACTTCGACCCCAACGGTCAGTCCCGTAGGCATGCTCGCCGCATGCACATCCGGTTCGGTGCTGATCGCCGGGTTGAAGGCCAGCAGGTTGCAGGCGTCGAGGGTGACCGGAAATTCTGATTCCAAGAACGGCGTGTATTCGGCGTGCGAGACCCAGGACTGGGCGCGCATCGGCGCCGTCCAGCTTCCCCGGCAGGCGGTCGGAAGGTTCAAGAAGGGCACCACGGCGGGCGGTTTCTGTTCGCCGCACTTGGGAAAGCTCGGAGGGTTGCTCTTCCTGTTGCCCACGCATTCCCATCCGCGCGAGGCGTTGTGGCGTGGATCCCCGGGCACCCCCCAGATCGTAACTTTGCTCGCCAGCACGCCGGCCGTCTGGCTGGTGTTCTTCGCGGTGACCACGACACCGTAGTCGCGTCCGGTGCGGACCGCGGTCTCGAGCACGACGGGAACCTTCAGCGCCTCGATCCCAAACCTCGCTGGTTCGCCGGGCGCCGGCGCAAGGTTGAAAACGGGAACGGTGACGGTGCCGGGACCGGTCGTGAAGACGCCCGGTTCGTCGAGCGTCACTTCGGCGACACCGACGGCCGTGTCCGGAGCGCAGAGGTTTGCCGGTCCCGGTTCGATGATCGTGTCGAAGTCGACTTCGCTGCACTGCGGGATCGCCAAGGGGTTGCCGATAAGGCCCGGGGGGAGGTTGAACTGCAGGTTCTTTGGCAGAGCGACGGGTTCTTCGGTGTCCGTTTGGTTGAGCGTGAGCGCGGTCGTCAGCTGGAACGGATGAGTGCCGGCTTCAGTTGCTATGGCGCCCCCCTCGTTTTCTGGGCGAAGCTCGTATTTTTCGACTCCGAACGAGGGTGGTGCTGCGTCTATGCTGATCCGCTGTTTGACGCTCGGAGCCGCCGGGATTTCGCCGCCTTCGGCCCCGACTTCGTTCTCCAGCACGGTCTTCGATGGCAGTCCCTTACTGACTTCAACGGTGATGATGAGCGTGATTCCCGTCGAGGGTTGCAGTACGTAGGGACCTCGGCACCACAGCGGTTCGGTCGCCGGATTTGGTGTGCATTCAAGTTTCGCAAACGTTTCGTTGGCGAGGTGGCCGGAGATCGCGGTTGCAGTCAGGCCGGCGGGCAGCGTGTCGGTGACCTTCAGCGGCGCTTTTTCTCCGCTCAGGTTCGCGTCGCCGAGATTGCTGGCGGTCACGACGATCTCTCCTTTGCCGCCAGGAGACAGGTTCGTTGGGGCAGCGCTTGACCTCAGTGACCAGTATGGGACTTCGGTGCCGGCTCGCGCCGAAGCCGGCGAGGACGTCGCCAGCAGGACCAAGCTCGCGACTGCGCCGAGAGGCAGCCGGCGTAGACCGGTGGCGAGTCGGCGAAGAATCATCGTTTACCCCCCTGCGGATGCTTGGCGGCGCGTTTGGCGCCATAGCGCTTGCGAGCACCAGCTTCACAGCGGTGGCGCGTGAGCTTCTGGGCGCGGGTTTTGTGCGGCAGCGCTCGACAAATCTTCAGAGCGCGGCGCAACTTCTGTGCCCGTGTGATCGTTCGCGATTTCGCGGGAAGAACGTTGCCCGTGGGAAGCGGCTGCGAAAGGTTTCCTGGTCCCGAGAACGTCGACGTCGCCGGCGGTTGAAAGCCTGGCTGCGTGGAGGTGGCACCGGGCCGGCACGTGGCGTTTTCAGCACAGGCCGCAGCTGGCGTCGATCCGGGAAGCTGGCACGGCGAAGCGGTACTGCATACGCGTGCAACATACACGTCAAACGCCGTGTCCCGATCGCGTGCCAGCTCCTGCGCCGCAGTGAGGAAGAACACGTCCTCGCCGCTGACACTGGCGTCGAGGAATGCCGATTCTTTGTCAGACGTTCCCGAGGAGATCATCGCCAGGCATCCAGTCGCCGTCGTGCAACTGCCCACGGCGTTCGGCTCAAACTGGTAGACGTTCTCAACTCCTACCGAAACTTCTGACCCGGCGATCGGCTCCATGCGCGTGAGATGCGCAGTCCGCGGCACGATCGCGTCCGCGCTGTTGAAGAACAGGCGCCCCTCGTTGGAGAGGTAGCGCGACTGGTAGATCGCGGCCTGCTGAATCTGAGCCGTCCAGCCGGGAATGTTGCCGGCGAGCCAATGGTCGATCCCATCGTTGAAATGCGACCCTCCCGTTTCAGAGACCCACACCTGGGGGCGGTCCACCGTCAGCCCGGGACCTTCGCCGGCTATTTCAGCATCGAAGACGCCCCGCGGTCGGGCGCCGGTGGGGTTGCAGGACGCACATGTCAGGGTGCCGGTGTCGCCGTCGTAGAGGAAGACCTCCTCATCAGCGTGGCGCCGGCCTTCGCCGGGCCGAGCTTCGATTTCGTTGACATCGGTGTTGTCATAGCCTGTCAGCCGCTGGTTGGACATGAACGCGAGGTAGCGCCCGTTGGGCGAGACGCGGGCGGTCATGTCAACGAGGAGCTTGGTGTTCTGTTGAGTGTTGAACCAGTCAGGGGCATCTTCGCGTGAGAGACGCCCAACTACGTTGATCGACCATTTGCCGGCGGCTTCATGCATCCGGTATAGGTTGCACGCCGCCCCAGCGGGCGGGAAGGCAACCGCGCCGCAGTTGCCCCGACTGGCGCCGGGTACCAGCGCACCGTCGGCCACAAAATAGATCGTCGAGCCGTCTTGGGATGCACCCTGCACGAGGCCCTGGACCGAGCCGCTTTCGCCGGCGCGCTGGGCGGTCAGGTCTCGTAGCTTGCATGGCTTCAACGCCCCGCCTTCCTCTTGAATTTCGCACTCGTAGAGGTCCGGTTCGGCGGGTACGTGTTCGACTGCCGATTCGGTGCGCGCCGAGGAGTCGGCGGTCAACCTCCGGGTATCGGTGAAGAAGACCTTTGAGCCGTCGGTGCTCGCTGTCTGAAACTGTGCTCGGCCGGTTTCGTTGCCTGCAACACCGGGTTCAGGGAGGTCAATTCGCACGGTTTCACCCAGGGTCGTGTCGCGCATATAGAGAGAGCCGACCCCCGCCTCGTGGTTTTCGCCACCTTCGCTGATGGACCAGAACACGCGGGCTCCATCGCTCGAGATCGAATTGCGGAAGTTCGTGCTCCTGCTGGCGGATTCAAAGCCGAGCCGGGATTCTGAGGTCGAGGGCCCCGCCGGCGGCCCGGGCAACCCGTCGGGCAGCACGCTGACCAGCTGCAGCTTGTTTGCACTCCACTCGTACAGACCAGGCGCCGAGGGTCCGCTTGGTGCCAGCGCAATCGAATGCGAGGAGAGCACAGCATGGGTGAGTTCCGGCGTGGCATAGCGGAAGGAGAGATCGGCAGCGACACGCGTCGGGGGAAAGCCTTTGTGCGTCGATTCGATCGGTGTGCCCCCGAACTTGGTGCCGGCTGGGACGTTGGCGGCGGTGACAAGCGGCAGGTACCCAGGACGCGGCGTGCTCTCGCCGTGTTCGCCCGCCAAGACTTCGCCATTTCGCGTCGCTTCGCCGAAAATCGTTGCCTCAGCGGCATTCGGCGCTAGAGGCGCATCGGCTCGCAGATAGATCGTTTTTTCTTGGTTGAGCCGTTCGGGCTCTCGTTCTTCCTTGACGACTTCGCGTTCGATGTCGGTAAGCGGCGGCGACAGCGGCGGTTCGGCAAGGGGTGTGAGGCCGAATGGATAGGGCTGCATGATGCTGAGGGCCAGGTCAGCGGAGAACAGCTGGAATTCCGGCGGGATGTTGACTGATGCGCCGTACGCGCGTTCATGCGGAGCGACGATCTGCTGCGAGCGCCATTCTTCGGGACCACGGTTGGACAGCGCCTGCTCGGGCAGCGGGCTACGGTTGCCTTCAGGGTCTTCGACGATCGGCCCATCTACGACGAATGCGAACGCGTCGCCATTAGCAGAGGCTTGAATTGCGCCACCCACCCTGTTGAGCGCTTCGATGTAGCCGCCACCCTTGTTTGGCGGGGAGACCATCTCATAAGAGCGATCGTCGGGAAGCGCGAAGGCCGCACCCGTGGCGCTCGCAGGCGTCGTGAAGGAGCGATCCGCACCGGCGCCGGCGCCGAGGCCGGCGACCGTCGCAACGACACGGTAGTGATAGGTCCTCGCCGGACGCAGTCCACTCACCTTCGCCTCGACCACCGTCGGAGCTTCGCCGCTCACCGCTTTTTCTTCTTCTTCAGAAGTGTTTGCGGGGATGCTCGTGCCGTAGGCCGCCGTCTCCCCGTATTCGAAGCGATATGTGGTCCTAATCCCCTGTGGATCAATTTCCGCCTGCAGCACCGCGCTTTCTGGCGTGAGTTCCTTGACCGACTCGCTGGCGATCACGGCGGTCGTGAACTGCTGGTCCGGTCCCTGGACAGTCCCGGTGCTGTTTGTGGCAACGAACCGGAAGTGATAGCTCCCGGCCAGCTTGAGCCCGCTCAGTGACACTGCGACGGCAACGGGGTGTTCTCCGGCGGGGAGTTCAACCTTTGCCGTGCTTGTGCCGTAGTCCGTTGTTTCGCCATATTCCACGAAGTATTCTGTTGCGCGCTCTCCGGGATCGATCTGTGCATTTACGGTCGCGCTGGTGTGCGTGATCGCAGTCGTGAGCTCGCTGGTGATCTGTGGGGGCCCGGGCGTCTTGAACACGCGGTCTTCGCCGAAGGTCGTGCCAAACGAATCCGATGCTACGAGGCGGTAGTGGTAGACGGTATCGGCCAGCAGCCCTGTTGGCTGGGCTTCGGCGGCGATCGGGCCCGAGGCTTCAGGGGCCCTCACTTCGGGTGTGCTCTTCCCGTAGGCCGGGCTCGTCCCGTAGTCGAAGTGGTATGTGGCGCCCGGATTTGCGAGCTTTGGATTGCCAAGCGGCCCGTTGATGCTGCCCGTCAGCTTGGCGGTTTCAGGCTGCAATTCAGTGGTCGGACCAGTGCTGAGACCGCTCACCGCCGGCGGCGTTTCAAATTCGAGGTTCGATCCGTAGCTAACGCCGTTAGTGTTCCTGGCAACCAGTCGGTAGTCGTATTCGGTGTCGGGCTTGAGGTTCGTCACCAGTTCGCTGATCTTCGTCGGCGCATCGCCGTTCGCACCGCTGAGTTCTGGCGTCTTGGCGTTGTATTCTCGGTTGGCTTCGTAGAGCGACGCTTCTGCATATTCGAAGAAGTAGCCCGCCGACGATTTTGCTTCGGTTTCATCAGGGTTCACGGTCCCGTTGAGCACCGCAGAGTCACGTTCGACCTTGCTCGCTTTTTCCGTGGTCGCGTCGGGCACGATCGCATCCGCCGCGAACACGTCCACGGCCGCTGTTTCTGACCCGGGCGGTGCAGCATCTGCCACGAACAGTTCGCCGGAGCTGGCGACCGCGACGCCAACCGGTTCGCCGAACGGTTTTGCGTTGGCGACCGGCAGCCAACCGATCCATTTGCCAGCCGCGTCGAACTCATCGACGGCCCGGTTTTCGCCGTCCACCACATAGAGATCGCCGCTCGCGCGATCAACCGCGAGTGCGAGGACGCTGCCGAAGCTCCGTGTTGGCGTTTCCTTACCGGTGATCTTGCGCACAAGCGCGCCGGACGGACTGAACACCTCGACCACAAAGCCAGACGAGGCTTCGGTCGCGACGTAGACTTCGCCGGTGGAGCCGTTGACCGCGACTGCGTCAGGTTCTTCAAAGCTAGGTTTGCCTTTGAGCGTCCTCAGAAGTGCCGGTTCTGCGCCACTACTGGGTTGCGGCGCAAATACATCGACGGCACTTTCGCTCTGGTCCAGGAGGTAGATGACTCCGGCGGTTGCGCCGCCGGAGTCATCTACGGCAACGCCGGTGACTTCGCCAAAGCCGGTTCCACCGCCGAGGGCCGCTCCGGTCCATCGCGAAAGCAACACGTAGCTCTGGCCGGCCGGTTCAAACACGTCGACCGTGTTTGCTTCACGATCGGCGACGTACACCCTGCCGCTGTCATCGACCGTCAGGCTGGGAAGGTCCTTTCCCAGAATCCCGGCACCGAAGCTGGTGAGGAGCTTGCCGCCGGAGTAGACGTCCACCACAGCCGAACCCGCCCTTGCGACGAAGACTTTGCCAGCGCCGTCGACCGCGGCGGAGGAGACGCTTGTCGGCGCCGGGCTGAGCTCAGACAGGAATGCGTGTCCCGTCGCGCCGGCGGCAGTGGATGCGCCCAGGCTCAGCGTCGCCAGTGAGGCTGCTAGGGCAGTGACCCACCACAAGATGCGTGAGCGACGTGACCCAGCCGGTGCTTGGCAGCGGTCCGCCACGGAGATCATGTTGCTCTTAGATGACAACCCGTGCTCCTTATCCCCAGAACAGGACGCCCTGACCGGCCTCCGCCAGCGTGAAACCGATGGTCGAAGAAGACGTGG
>JACDGG010000018.1:0-11693 GCA_013815355.1 Solirubrobacterales bacterium | reverse complement strand
GGGTCGAGACGGCCGTCTCGACCCTCCACGTACATCGCGCGATGCCTGCTACGACACCGGCTTTACCGATCGGAGGGTCTAGGCCTTGACCTCCAGCGGTTCTTCATTTGTGACTGTGGTTTCTAGGACCTGACCTGACAGTTCGCGAGCGCCGCCGTTGACGGAGCTTTCGAGCTGGCAGATTTTGGTGGGTGTTTTTTCGAAGTGCGTCGTCTTCTGGTGTCCGCCGCCCGTGGTTTCGTATTTCTGTCCGATCGTGGTGGCGAATACGTTCACCGGGGCAACCGGCGCGATGATGCAGTTGGTTTTTTCGGACTGCGTGACAATCGTCACGGCCCCTCCACCACATTCAAATTCGGCGAACGCGCCGCCTTTGAGCTTCGGGTGGAGTTCCTGGCCAACTTCCTTTTTGGCTTTGTTGATGTAGCCCAGGTTGCCTTCGAGCGTGCTCGTCACGATCACACCTGAGGCTTGGCCTTTGGTATTGCAGGCAATCCCGATTGTTGGGATGGAGCAGCCTTCGAAGGTCGAGACGACATCCTCGACACCTTTGATTGCCCCTGCGGTACCATCAGCGTCGTATTTACCTTTGGCTTTCTGCGTTAGGCAGACGACGTTCGTGCCAGACGCCCCTTCGAGCACCCCTTCGCCGCCGACGGAGGTGAAGCCCGTTTTTACGGCACCTTTGACGAATTCGAACGTCCCGGTGCCTACTTTGGCTTTGGTGACACAGTTGGATTCGGTGTATTTGCCACCAGCTTTGGCGACGCAACGACCGACTTCCGGAAGCGCGAAGGCGCTGCCGGCAGCGATCGCGCCGATCGCGAAGACCGCGACCAGGGCGAGCCCCATCACTTTCATGCGTTTCATGTACCGCTCCTTTTCCCTCCTGCTTTCAGGTCGCACCAAAGTTGGCCCGACCCCCTACTCCCCTTCAGAACGGCGACGTTCCGAAGCACTCCTTGCCGCAAGCTGCTCCGCAACTTACGACGATGTAACTGAACCCTCGCACAAACCTACAGTGCTGTCAAGTGCAGGTTGTGGCTGCCGGACCGACCGAGCACGCGGCTGGTCACGAGCCCGATCACGCCGGGCGAGGTCTTCACCTACAGCTGATTCGCCGTCGCGCTATTTGAGCCCGGCCTGCGCCGCCGCCGGCGAGCTCCCGAGCACATGACCGGCGCCGTCGAGCGCCTGTACCGCCAGATACGGGCCCGCGATGTGCGCCGGGAGCGCGATCGCGGTCTCAAAGCCCACGCGCGGCGCCTGCGCGAGCACCTTCAGCGCGGAGCGATGCGACCCCGCGAGCACCTGCCAGGCGGCCACCTCGGTCGCGCCGTTCCAGCTCGCATAGACCACACCCGAGCGCGCGGCGGCGCCGGCTTTGAAGGCGAACGCCGGGGGGTGCGCCGGCGTTCCCGTCCAGGCAAAGCGGAAGCTGCGATAGGACTGCGCGTGCACCGGGAAGTGCGCGTCGAAGATCATCGACCCGGCCGCGTTGAACTCCGAGAAGTCCGGTTCCTGGCCCCACCCCACGAACCAGTCGCCGTTCGCGAGCGCCTGGATGTTGCCCTGGCTGTCGGCGATCAGCGGCGGTGAGTGCAGGAACTGGCTGACGAGCGTCGCCGCGCCGCCCTGCCCATCGAGGCTGAGCACGATGCCACGCGACTGGGGGTGCACGGTCGGCGAGGAGCCGTTGTCGAAGGCACTGATGAGCCCGTCGGGCAGCTGGCGGGGGTCGTGCTGGAAGGCGGTGCGCGTGCCCGGGCCCGCCGCGAAGCTGCTCTGCTTGCCGCCCAGGCGCCACGCGATCTGGCCGCTGGAGGGCGCGATGTCATAGATCGTCCAGGTGTTGCGCGCGGAGATCAGCAGCGAGCCGTCTTGATCGACGTTGATCGAGTTGATGTGAAAGAAGTCAAACGGCCAGCGCGTCGATGAGGTCTTTGATTTGGAGTAGGACTCGCTCAGCGCGACGTGGTCGAGGCTCGTCCATTCGTACATGACGAGGCCGCTCTTCACGTCGATCTCCTGGAAGACGCCGTCGGTTACCGCGCCGTAGGCGGGGCCGCCGATCGAGCTGAGGTTGCAGAGGATCGGGTTATACGCCGTGATCAACGCGGTGCCGCTGGGCGTCAGTTGCAGCTCATGCAGGTCGGCCTGATCGCCGTTGCCGGCCCTGACGTGCGCGATGTCGGTGTAGCTGGAGTCCGCGATCACGCCCTCGCCACGCCCGAAGCCGTGCACCGAGATGTCGCCCTGCCACCACGTCAGCACCGGCTCACCGGCATACTGCTGGACCCTGAAGTTGGTCGCCGAGGTGTTGCGCGGGAGCCCCTTGAACCACACGAGGCCTCCGTTCTGGTCGAGGATCATCGGGCCGGCCTGGCCCGGCCCGGAGTACGGCGCCACGAACATCTCACCGGGCTGGGCGCCCGCCGAGCCCGCCGTCACGGTCAGGACCGGTGGCTGCAGGTCCGGGCGCGAGCGAAAGCCCTGTACTTCTGCCGCGGCGCCTGGGTGGATTGCCTCGGGTGTCGTTGAGATCGTGTCCTGGATGGCGATTGCGAACTCGTCGAGCAGCGTCTGCGGAGCGCCGGAGCCATTCAGGCGCGCGCGGACGGTGACGCGCTCGCCTTCGGCGAAGGGGCGGTCGGGCAGGAAGCTCGCGCCGTTGCCCTGGGAGTAGGAGGCCAGGTGTCCGCTGTGGGCGCCGCTGCGCGAGCCTCTCACGCTGAGTACGCTGATCCGCGAGGCGGGCACGCCGAGGAAGCTGATCTGCGTTCTCGGCGAAGCGTCCCGGCTGCCAGAAAGGGGCGAAACGGTCGCTGATCCCCCCTTTAGAGCTGAGGTGTTCAATGTCGCCGGCACGCAGGCCGGAGCCGTCTGCGCAGCTGCGCCGGCGCTCGCGGCGAGCCCCAAACCGAGAGCCACCCCGGACCCTAGGATGAGAGCGCGCATGCAGAGCATTGACCCGGCAGAGCATAGGAGAGTCGATCGGCGCACGTTCGTGAAGAGCGGCCTCATCGCCGGCGGTGCCCTCGTGGGCGCAGGGCTCGGCATCCGCGCGGCAGCCGACGGCGGCAGCGACTCGCCACCGCGGCCCACCGCTGCCGCGACGCCGCCCGCCACGACGACGATCGCGGGGTCTGGGAAGCGTCCGAACATCCTCGTGATCGTGGTCGATCAGCTGCGTTTCCCGCAGTGGTTCGGCGCCGGGGGGCTGGGCGTGGCGCTCCCTCCCCAGATTCGCCGTCTGCGCCAGGGCGGCGTCTCATTCGAACGCCACTACACGGCCTCCAACGACTGCTCACCGGCGCGCTCCACGCTCCTGACGGGTCTCTACTCCCATCAGACGGGCTGCATGATCACCGGCGGCAGCACGCTCGACCCCGGCTTTCCGACCTGGGGCACGATGTTGCGCGAGCACGGCTACCACACGCGCTGGCTGGGCAAGTGGCATTTGACCCATCGCGACAACCACTGGTCGGCCTTCGAGGGCGAACGCTCGCTCGAGCGCTACGGCTTCGCCGGCGGCATCTACCCCTCGCCGGATGGCGGCCCCGGCCAGGGCTGGCGCACCGACCCGAAGATCGCAACCGAGTTCGCCGACTGGTTCAAAGAGGAAGGCGCCACCGAGCCCTGGTGCACGACCGTGTCCTTTGTCAATCCCCACGACATCGCGTGGTGGTACCTCTGGAGCGATCGAGTCCCGGCCGAGGCCCAGGCGCGCCCTACGGTGCGAGGCCTGCCGCCAAACTTCGAGACGCCCGAACTGATGCTCGAGCGCCACAAGCCGCGCCTGCAGCACTCCCTGCAGCAGACCGCCGCCGCCTCCTTCGGTCCCGTGGGGTTCAGCGGCGCGGACTCCGAACTGAAGTGGCTCTCGTTTCTGGACCTCTACACGAAGCTCCAGCGCGAGGTCGACCACCACGTCGGTCACGTCCTGCGCACGCTCCACAGCCGCCCCGACGTCGCCGCCAACACGGTCGTCGTGTTCACCTCCGACCACGGCGAGTACGGCGCCTCGCACGGGCTGCGCGGCAAGGGCGCGGGCGCCTATGAGGAGGCGATCCGCGTGCCGCTGATCGTCAAGGACCTGCGCGGCGGCAAGATCACCGCCTTCCCCAAGCAGCCGCGCACGCAGCTGAGCTCGAGCGTCGACGTGGCGCCGCTGTTGTTGACGATCGCGACCGGCTCCTCGCAATGGCGGCGCGAGGCGCACTACTCACACCTCGCCCACCGCCTCGATCTCGCGAGCATCCTCGAAGACCCGCAGGCCGAAGGGCGCCCGTTCGTGCTGCACACCACAGATGAGGTAGTCACCGAGTTCGCCGTCGCGCCCTACGCCGCCGACGCGCCGCTGCATGTCGTCGCGGTGCGCACTCCCCAGGCCAAGTACGCGGCCTACACACATTGGGAAGAACCGGGCATCACACCGCTCACAGCAGGCGAAGAAAACGAGCTGTACGACTACGCCGGCCACAGCGGGCGCCTGGAGCTACACAACGGCGCCGGCGAAAGCGCCTCAGAGGAGGAGATGCGCGAACTGCTGCAGCGTGCCTTTCACCAGGAGCTGCGCGGGCCGTTGCCGCCGCGCCTCGGCGAAGCCCACGCGCGCGGCTTCGCCGACTACTTCTCCACGGCCCAGCGCGCGGCCGAAGGGGCCGCGGAACGGCGCAAACGCCACGAGGAACGCGAAGCCGGATCGAGCGAACCGATCATCGGCGAAGCGGAATCGCAGAACAGCCTGCACCCTAAGCGCTCGGGAGCCGCACGGCGGCGGAGACACCGATGACGGCCCCGGTGGCGTCGAGTGCCTGCACCGCCGCGTAGGGTCCCGCCCCCGCGGGCAGCGCGACCGTCGTCTCAAAGCCCGTGTGCGGCGCCGTCGTGGACGGACTCAGCGCCGCCGCCGATGCGCCCACCAGCGCCCGCCAGGAGCTGACGGCGGTGGCGCCGTTCCAGCTCGCGTACAGCAGCGGCGCACCGCTTCGGGCGCCGACGGCGAGCGCCGGGCGCCCGGGCGGATGCCCGCTCCAGGGCAGGCGGTAGGCGCGGTAGGACTCATAGCCCGCGGGCAGGTGCGCGTCGAACAAGGGGACGCCGGCGGCGGCGAATTCCGTGACGTAGGGCACCTCGCCCCAGCCCACAAGCCAGTCGCCGCCCGCGAGCGTCTGCACGTTGCCCTGGCTGCCTGCCACGATCGGCGTCGCGTGGACGTCTTCGCGCACCAGCGTGGCGCGCATGCGCTGCGTGTCGAGCGCCAGCTGGATCGCGCGTGACTGCCTGTGCACGCTCGGGCTCGCGCCGTTGTCGAAGAACGTGATCGTGCCGTCGCTCTGTCGGCGGGCGTCGTGCTGCCAGGCGGTGCGGGTGCCCGCGCCCATCGTGAAGCTCGAGCGCTTACCCTCCAGGCGCCAGCGCACCTTGCCGGTCTTCCCGGCCACGTCATAGGCGGCCCAGGTGTTGCGCGCGTCCACGAGCAGATCGCCCCCGGGCTGGACGTCGATCGAGTTGATGTGGAAGTAGTCAAACGGCTTCAGCTGGCTGGAGTGCCGCGCGGAGGCGTAGGACTCGCTCAGCGCCACATGGTCGAGGCTGTGCCACTCGTATCTGACGAGGCCCGTCTTGACGTCCACTTCCTGTAGCAGCGTGTCCGCGACTGCTCCATCTGCGGGGCCCCCCACCGATCGCAGGTCGCAGTCGATCCCGTCGAAGACGGTGATCAGTGCCGTGCCCTGCGGCGTCAGCTGGAATTCGTGCAGGTCTGGCTGGTAGCCGTTGCCGGCGCGCACCACCGCGATCGTGCGGTAGGAGGAGTCGGCGATCACGAGCCCAGACTTGCTCGAACCGTTCGCGATCAGCGGGTCCTGCCACCAGCTCAGCACCGGCGCGCCCCCGTATGACTGCACGCGAAAGTCAGCGGCGCGCGTGCCCTGCGCCAGCGCCTTGAACCACACGAGACGCCCGCTTTCGTCGAGGATCATCGGGCCATACTGGCCGGGGCCCGAGTAAGGCGCGAGGAACAGCTCGCCCGGGCTCGCGCCCGGCGCGTGCGCAGTCACCGTAACCGTCGGCGGTTTCAGATCCGGACGCGAGTGAAAGCTCTGATAGTCGCTTGGCTTCCGAGCGCGCGGCGAGCTGCCGCCGGCGACGCCGGCTCTGTCGGGCACCGCGACCGTGAAGCCCCAGGCAAACGGGGTGCTCGTTCCCGCGCTCGTGAGCGTGGCGTGCACGCTGACCTGCTCGCCTTCGACGAAGGGACGGGCCGGCAGGAAGCTCGCGCCGTCGCCCTGGGAGTAGGCGAGCAGGCTGCCGCTGTGGGCGCCGCTGCGCGAGCCCATGACCGTCACATGCGTGAGCTCATCGGCCGCAGCGCCGAGCAGGCTGATCTGGGTCGCGGGCGAGGCGTCGCGACTCCCGGGCCCCGGGGATACCGTCACGCGCGCGCCGGCGAGGCCAGCGGAGATGTCCGGGCGCGAGGGCACGCAGCGCACGGCGCCGTGCGCCCCTGCGGCGTGGGCCTCACGCGCGCGGTGCGCGGCTCGCACGGTGCGCAGCGCGTCCGGAATCGGCCGCGAGATGAGCCCGAGGACTCCCCAGGCCCCTGCAAGCGAGGCCAGCCCGGCGAGCAGTGCACGCACGCGGAGGGGAGTTCCCTCAGGCCTTGACCGTCGGTGAGACAGCGAGCACAGCGCCGCCGGCGTCGAGCGCCTGAACGGCCACGTAGGGCCCGCTCGAGGGCGCCGCGATCTCGGTCTGAAAGCCGCTCTTGGCGGCCGTGGCCACCGGCGCGAGCGCGCTCGGCGAGGCGCCCGCGAGCACGCGCCAGGAGGCCACCTCGGTGGCGCCGTTCCAGCTCACCGAGACCGCGGTCGCACCCGTCCCGCTCGCCTTCGCGACAACAGACGGCGCGCTCGCGGGCTGCCCGCTCCAGGGCGAGAGGAACGTCTTGAAGTCCTGGACGTTGTTGCCGAGCGTTCCGTCGAGCAACACGTGTCCGGAGGCGTCGAACTCGGTGAAGTTGGGCAGCCGCCCATAGCCGAGCATCCAGTTGGCGCCCGGGAGGCTGAGCGTGTTGCCCTGACTTTCGGCGAGCAGCGTCTTGGACGGATTCACGAACTGCTTGACGAGCTTGACCGTGTGCGCGGCCAAGTCGGGCGCCAAGAGCAGCCCGCGCGAGCGCTTCTCCTTCGGGGGCGAGGAGCCGTTGTCGAACACCGAGATCAGGCCGCCGGGCTGGAAGTCGGCGTCGTGCTGCCAGTAGAAGTGCGTTCCCGCTCCCGATTTGAAGCTGCTGTGCGAGCCGCCGAGGCGCCAGCGGATCGCGCCGCTGCGGATATCGATGTCATACAGCGCCCAGGTGTTGCGAACCGAGACCAGCACGTCGTTCGCGGAGCCCGGCACGGCGGAGTTGAGATGCGCGTAGTCCCACGGGTAGCTGTGCGGGACCGGGTTGTGCGATTCGCCGAGCGGCAGGTGCCCGAGCGTGTGCCACTCCCACATCACGAGGCCCGTCTTGATGTCGATCTCCTGCACGACCGAGTCGGTCAGCACACCGGATGAGGGGCCATGCACGCTGGAGAGGTTCATCTCGATCGGGTCGAACACGTCGATCCACGCGGTTCCTTCGGGCGTGATGCGCGTGGCGTGCAGGTCGGCGCGGTAGCCGTTGCCGGCGCGGACCTTCGCGATCTGGCGGTATGAGCTGTCGTAGATGAGCGTTTCGCCCTGGCCGAAGCCGAGCTGCAGGATGCGTCCCTGCCACCACGTCAGCGCAGGCTTGCCCTGGTAGGTCTGGACCTCGAAGTTCGTGGCGCTCTGGCCGGCCGGAACCGGTTTGAACCACACCAGGCTGCCGCTCTGATCGACGATCATCGGCCCCGGCGTGCCCTTGCCCTGGTAGGGCGCGAGGAACAGGTCACCCGGGCTCGCGCCGGGCTTGGCGGCGGTGGTGATGTGAACCGTCGAGGGCGTCAGCGATGGCGCCGTGGAGTAGTGCTGGACCGCGTGCGCGTCGCCGGGGTTGTTGGGGAACTCTTTCTGGGCGATCGGCGCCTGGTGGGCGACCGTGAACGACGTCTTGGCCGTGCCCACCGCGGAACCCGCGATCTGGGCGCTGACGGTGACGTGCTCGCCGGCCTTGAACGGGTGGCTGGGGATGAAGCTCTCGCCCGTGCCCGTCGAGTAGGCGCGCAGCACGCCGCTGTGAGCGCCGCTGCGCGAGCCGAGCACGCGCACCGCGGAGACCGTGGTGCCGGCGGCGCCGAGGAAGCTGATCTGCGTGCTCGCCGAGGCGTCGGGCGTGCCGGGTTGGGGTGAGACGGCCACGGGGTTCCCAGCGGCCAGGTGCGCGGCGGAGACGCCCGTCCCCTGGCTCGCACTCGAGGTGCTTCCGCACGCTGCCACGACGGCGGCGCTCGCCAGGGACAACGCGCTGAAGCCGATCAGGCGCAGGTTCACGATCTATCGGTTCCTTCTCATAGGGGGCTTACGGCTGTTGGACACGCGCGCCGGGGCGCCGTGGGATCGCCAGGCGGCGCCCTCGCCGACCCTGCAACATCACCGGGTCCGGACAGAGACCGCGCACGCGGAGAATACCGGGGAACCCGAACGGCCCGTGCCGGTAGGCGCTGCTCGCCACCATTCGCGGGCGAATCCCACTGGCTCAGGAGCGCATGTCGATGGCGTACGCTTGATCGGATGCGCCTCGACGCCCTGCTCCTCGTGGCCGCTCCCGCGCTCCTCGCCCTCACCGGCGCCTGTGCTCCCGCGCAGGCCAGCGCGACCGACGTGGCGAGCACCCGCGCCTACCTCGATGCGAACTACAAGCTGCTGCAGGCTGCCGCCACACACGCGACGGCGGCTGAAGCGCGGCTGCGAGAGATGCTGATCCAGGTCCGCGGAGAATGTCCCAACGTGGCCTTCGAATCTCCCCAGAACCAGGATTCCAAAGAACTCAGCAACGAGGTGATCGGCGTGATGGTGCTGAACGTCTACCACCTGGATCTGCCCGCCGCGCGGCGTTTCATGCGTGCATCCGCGCGACTGAGTTGGAGCGACGCGCGACTGACGCACGCGGTCAGGCGCTACGTCGGCAAGCTGGGAAGCCTCGCGCGCATCTCGATCCCGAGTGTTTGCGCCGACGTGCGGTCGTGGGTCATGAGCTCCTTTCAGACGCTGGCGCCCGCGACGACGCTCTTCGATGCGGAGTTCTTCCCCGTGTGGGTGGGCGTGGGCGAGCTGCCGGCGGCGCTTGGGCCCTTCGAGCGCCCGGACGAGGGCGCCACGATCAGGCGGATCGATGCGATCAAATCCGAGCTCGCCGATCGCGAAGCCCGCGCGGTCGTGTGGTGGGGCAAGATCACGGCCGCGATCGGCCTCAACTGATGTTCGCGCGCACCCACATCGCGCTCATCGCCGCGCTCGTGGCGCTCACCGTGCTCCCCGCGGCCGCGCAGGGCGCGTCGGCGGATGTGGCGAGCACGAACACGTTCGTGCAGGCCAACTATGTGCTCGTACGCAGCGCCAGAGCGCACCTCGCAGCGGCCGAAGCAGCGCCGCGGCAGGTGCTGGCCCAGGTCCGGCGCGAATGCCCGCACGCCGCTGCCGAATCGCCCCAGAACGGCGACTCCACGCAGCTCAGCAACGAGGTCATCGGCGCGATGGTGCTGCGCGCCTATCAGCTCGACGCGCCGGCGCTGCACAGCTTCGTTGCAGCTGCCTCCGCACTGCACTGGAGCAGCGCAGCGCTCACGCGGACGGTGCGCGGCTACGCCGCCGACCTGCGCGTGCTCGCGCAGCTCGCGCCGCCGCACCTCTGCGCCGACGTCAGGGCGTGGGTCGCGAGCGGCTATCGCACGCTGCCCGCCGCCACCGTCGCCTTCGACCGCGTGTTCATGCCCGCATGGGTGGGAATCGGCCTACATCCCGCGGGGCTGACGCGCTTCGCGGGCGCGCAGCAGCGCAGCCTGCTCAAGCGCTCCGACGGCCTCGTCGTTCAGCTCGCCGACGGCGAAGCGCGGGCGGTGGAACGCTGGGGGGACATCATGAACGAGCTGGGGATCTCGCCCTGATCCTCAGGCCACCGCGCGCAGGTGCCGGTAGGGCACGCCGCGCAGCTCGCGCACGAGCGCATCGAGGACGCCCTCCTCATCCTGCTCGCGCCCGTCGGTGACCGCGCCGATCACGGCGCGCTTGCGCTCGAGCAGCGTCGAGATCGTCTCGTCGATCGTGCCGGCGGCGAGCAGGTAGTAAGCGTTGACCGCGTCCTGCTGGCCGATGCGGTGGCAGCGGTCCTCCGCCTGGTCGTGCTTGGCCGGAGTCCAGTCGAGCTCGAGGAACGCGACATTCGAGGAGCGTGTCAGCGTGAGACCGTGCCCGGCGGCCTCGATCGAGCAGACGATCAGCTGGTTGCTCGCGTCGTCGGGTCCCTGGAAGGCCTCGAGCGCCGCGTCGCGGGCGGCGTGGCTGTCGCTGCCGAGGATGTGCAGCGCCGCGGGGAAGTGCTCGAGCACGGCTCGCTGCATCTCGCGGTGGTGGGCGAAGACGACCAGCCGCTCCCCGGAGGAGCAGAAGTCGTGTATCCAGGTCAGCGCCGCATGCAGCTTGCCGCGCGCCGCGAGCACCTTGAGCGCGTTCAGGCGCACGAGGCGCTCGGCGCGCATCGCGGCGGCGACCTTCGCGTCGAGCTCTCCTAGATCGAGCGGCTGGCTGCGAAGCCAGCCGATCAGATCGCGCTCGGCATGGCGGTACTCGCCCTCGTTGTCGAGCTCGACCGGTACGACAGCGCGCGTCTTGGCCGGCAGCTGCTTGAGCACGTCCTCCTTCAGGCGTCGCACGAAGCAGCGCGCGCGCAGATGCCAGTGCAGGCGCAGGTGCGCGTCGTGGCCGCGGAAGCGCTCGCCGAACTGCGCGCCCGAGCCGAAGTCCTCGAGCCGTCCGAGGATGCGCAGCTGGGAGATCAGCTCGGTCGGGCGGTTGACGACCGGCGTACCGGTGAGCGCGAGCACGAAGCCTTCGCGCGGGATCTCGCCGGCGAGCCGCTGCACCGCCTGCGTGCGCTTGGCCGCCGCGTTCTTGCAGTAGTGGGCCTCGTCGAGCACGAGCGCCTGCGCTCCGATCCGCGCCAGCTCCTGCAGGCGCGGGGCGAGGATGTCGTAGTTGAGGACCGTTATGTCCGCCGCCGCGATCTCCTCGCCGGAGCCGTTGCCCCGCAGCGCCTGGGCGCTGCGCTGCGGCAGCCAGCGCTCAAGCTCGCGCAGCCAGTTGAGCTTGAGGCTCGCCGGGCACACCACGATCGCGGGGTAGGCCTGTGCGGACTCGAGCGTCGCGAGCGCCTCGATCGTCTTGCCGAGCCCCTGCTCGTCGGCGAGGAACGCGCGCCGCTGGGCCAGCAGGTAGCTGACGCCGGCCCGCTGGAAGGGCTTCAGCTCGCCGCCGAGCCCCGCGATCTCAAGCGGTGCATCGGTGGCCGCCGAGAGCTCCACGAGCCCGGCTGCTGCGGCGTGGCGCTCGCGAATCTCCTGCAGCAGCGTGAGCGCCTGCGGATCGATCCACACGCCGCGCTCGGCCAGGAAGCGGTCGAGCTCGGGCACGCAGAAGGGGTCGGCGCGGATCGCCGGCAGCCGCGCGTGCTCGCGCGACCCGCGCCGCCGCGGCTGAGCGCTTGGATGCAGCGCCCCGCGCAGCCC
>JACDGG010000180.1 GCA_013815355.1 Solirubrobacterales bacterium | reverse complement strand
GCGCGGGAGCCCGGCGAGCGTCGCGCCGCAACCACGCCGCCCGTGCGCGCGCGGGCGCCTGAGTCGATCGTGATGAAGGAAGCGCGAGAAGTGCAGGCGGGCCGCAAACGGCAGCTCGGCAGAGGCAAGCCGTGAGCTCACAGTGGATCGCCGAGCCTGCGGAAGACGGGCGGCGCCGCGCTGATCCGGCCACGACGCTGATCGTCGGAGCGGGCGGTGCGATCGCGCTCGCCCTGGTGCTGCTGAGCACGGTGATCGCGGTCCTGGGAGGCTCGACGCTGCAGCTGGGCGGCCAGGGTAGCGCAGGCGGGGTCGCCAGCTCAGCATCGCCTTTGGCGGCGCGCGAAATACCTCCCGCGACTCTCAATCTCTACAAACGGGCAGCGCAGCGCTACGGCATAGATTGGGCGATCGTCGCGGGCATCGGCAAGGTCGAGTGCGACCACGGCCGCGACCCCGATCCATCGTGCTCGAGAGAGGGAGCCGTCAACTACGCGGGAGCAGGCGGCCCGATGCAGTTCATCGCGACCACCTGGGCGCGCTACGGGGTGGACGGTGACGGCGACGGGCACTCCGACCGCTGGAATCCGGCCGACGCGATCACCTCGGCTGCCGCGTACCTCCGCGCCTCCGGCGCGCCGGGCGACTACCGGGGCGCCCTGCTGGCCTACAACGCGGCCGGCTGGTACGTGAGCGACGTGGAGCGGTGGGCTGCCCGTTACCGAGGCCGCTCGGACACGGCCGCTGCCGTCACGAGCGGCGAGGTGTCCGGCGAAGGCGCGGTGGCGGGGCCGAGCCCCACGCCGATCCGGTTCCTCGCGGGCGCACGGGCGGCTCTCTCAGCCGGCGACGGGCACCTCGCGCTCATACCCATGGCGGCGCCGCTCACGGTGCAGGCAACGATCGTGGCCGGCAACGAGTTGCAATCGCTGCCATATGGACCAGCCGGCCATCCCGATCCGCGCGGCGCCCTCGAAGAGGACTGCTCGAGCACCGTCAGCTACGTCCTCTACAGGGCCGGGATCAGGCCGATCGGCGAAGTCCTCCGGCAGAACCCGCTCGCGCAGGACTATGTCCACTGGGGCGCCCCCGGCCCCGGACGCTGGATCACAATCTACGCCGCGGACTCGCCGAGCGCCCACGTCTTCGTGGTGCTCGCGGGGTTGAGGTTGGACACGTCTCACAACGGCACCGACGTCGGTCCCAATCGCCTCGAAGACGGTCCACGCTGGCGCATCCTCGATCACATTCCGACCTGGGCGCATTGGTCCATCCGCCACCCGCCGGGACTGTAAGGTCTCTGGCGTGAGCGATCGCAAGGTCGACTACCTGCTGATCGGCGGAGGCCTGGCCTCGGCGAACTGTGCGCGCACGCTGCGCGAAGAGGGCGCCGAGGGCGAGATCCTGCTCGTAGGACGCGAGCTCGACGCGCCCTACAACCGCCCGGACTGCTCCAAGGGATACCTGCGCGGGGAGGAGAGTCGCGATGAGCCGCTGTTCCGTCCCGCCGATTGGTGGCAGGAGCAGCGGATCGAGCTTTTGACGCGCACGAGCGTGACCGCGCTGGACGCGCAGGCGCGCACCGCGAAGCTCTCCACGAAGGTCGAGGTGGAGTTCGACAAGGCGCTGATCGCGACCGGCGCGAATGTGCGGCGCTTGAACGTCGACGGTTGCGAGCTCGAGCAGATCCACTATCTGCGCACGCTCGCCAACGCCGATTCGATCCGCGAGAGCGTCGAGCAGGCGGAGGAGATCGTGCTGATCGGCGGCTCCTACATCGCCTGCGAGGTCGCCGCGTCGCTGACGATGCTCGGCAAGCACTGCACGCTCGTGATGCAGGAGCAGCGGACCTTGGAACGCGGCTTCGGCGCGCGCGTCGGCGGTTTCTTCCAGGAGCTGCTGGAAGCGCACGGCGTGACGGTTCACGGCGGCGATGAGCTCGAGCGTTTCGAGGGGCACGAGCAGGTCGCCAAGGTCGTGACCCGCGGCGGTCTGGAGCTCGCGGCCGACGCAGTCGTGATCGGCGCCGGCGTGACGCCCGACGTGGCCCTGGCTCAGCGCGCAGGCTTGGAGATCGGGGAGCGCGGCGGCGTGCGCTGCTCATCGCGCCTTGAGAGCTCCGTGCCCGGCATCTACGCGGCAGGCGACATCTGCGAGTACGACTCCGTGATCCACGGCGACGCGGCGATGCGGATCGAGCATTGGGACGTCGCCTTCAACCATGGCAAGACCGCGGCGCTGAACATGCTCGGTCGGGATCTCGCGCACGAGGAGGTGCCGTACTTCTTCTCTGTGCTGGGCGACTGGGGCGAGCTTGAGTACGTCGGGCCGGCATATGAATGGGATGAGGAGATCGTGCGCGGTTCGATCCACGGCGGCGCTTTCACGAACTGGTATCTGCAGGATGGCGCCGTCAAGGGCGCGCTCAGCTTCGGGCGCTCCGATGACCTCGACCATGCACGCCGCCTGCTCGTTGCAGGGTCGGTCCTCGATGAGTCCCAGCGCGAGGCGCTGCGCGACGCCGAGTCAGATCTCGCCCGCATCGTGCAGTAGAGCCGCGCGCGGCGCGGGCGCCCGCGGGGGCGGTAGAGCCGCGCGCTGTTCGCGCCCGCGCGACGTCGGGTAGGATCATCCGCTCATACGGTCGGTGGTGAAGGGAAGCCGGTGCGAATCCGGCGCGGACCCGCCACTGTGACCGGGGATGCCCACCGTCGCGCGTCACACCGGCGCGCAGCCACCGCTCCGCCTACGGCGGGCCGGGAAGGCTCGGAGGGGTTGGCCCGGGAGCCAGGAGACCTGCCTCCGACCCAAGCCCACAAGCCCTCGTGGAAAGGGGTTGGCCCATGCTCACATCTCGGCTGTTCTCACTCGTACTCGGCGTCTCTTCGCTCGGTCTGTGCCTACTGACGCCATTGGCTAGGGCCGCCGGACCCGCGACCGTCAGCGTGCGTGTCGAGGGCCTGTCAGGAACACTGATCGCCCCGACGCAGGTCACGACCGCCTCCGCGCCGATGGTCAAGGACGGCAACTCCGAACACGCATGCTCGGGCACGAGCGCGCTCGCCGCGCTGCAGCTCGCCAGCGCGGGAAACTGGAGCGGCCCGTGGAACAGCAAATTCCACCAGTACGAAATCTATTCGATTGCCGGCGAGAGTCATCTGTTCGAAGCAGAAGCCAGCGCCAACTACTACTGGTCCTTCTGGCTGGATGAGCATGAAGCCACCGAAGGAGCCTGTGAAGCCGAGCTGCAGCCGGGCGACCGTGTGCTCTTCTTCCCGGGCTGCTTCGGCGCCGCCTGCCCCCCCGCACCTGCGCCGCTCGGGATCGAAGCACCGCCGAGTGCGAACGTCGAAGAAGCGATCACCATCAAGGTCAAGAGCTACGGCTCTGGCGGAGAAGCTGCAGCCGTTTCGGGCGCGAGCATCGAAGGCGCGCAGAGCACCCTCAGCACAGACGCCAACGGAAGCGCTTTGGTGCATTTCAGCGCCCCGGGCATCTACACCCTGTGGGCGAGTGCCCCGGCAACGGTTCGCTCCGAGGCGATCGTTTGTGTTCACGCGGGCAATGACGGCAACTGCGGCACCACGGCCCCCGGAGCCTCTGCGGGAAGTACCACTTCCACCGTCGCTCCGACTGCCGTCTACAAAGGGCCGTTTGCGGTTGTGGCCAAAGCCGCAGGCATCCTCGATGGTCACGTCTATAGCTCGCACGGGGGTCCGCGTGTGCTCGCGGGTAGCGTGCTCGCGCACGGCTCGGTTTCGAGCGTCACGCTCGAGCTGCGTCGCCAGCATCGCGGACGCTGCTCGACGTATGACGGAACGACCGAGCGCTTCGTCGCAGCGCGGTGTGGAACCGGACGCAGCTTTCGTGTCGCCAACGGCTCCGCCTTCTCCTATCTGTTGCCCTCGGCGCTGCCCGCGGGACGCTACGTGCTCGACATCCGCGCCGCCGACACCATCGGCAACACCACAGCGCTGGCCAGGGGCACCTCGAGGATCGTGTTCTATGTCCGCTAGACAGACCCTGACCGGCGCGCTTGTCGTGCTCGTATCGGCGTTGTCCGCGCTGCCTGCGAGCGCTGCGGCTGGAGCAGGAGCGGCGCCCGCCGGCGCGGCCCCGGTCGTTCAGAGCATGATCGTCGGCGCCGGCGGGAGGATACTTTCGCCGGCGCGCTCGGTCAGCGCGAACGCGACCAGCGTCGGCGTCGCCCGGCACAGCTGCGCCGTCGCGGCTGCCACGCCGCTGGCGGTGCTCGCCGCGGTGCGTCGCGCCGGTGGGCCCGGCTACGCGCTGCGCGACTACGGGCGCTGTGGTGCATCGCCTGCGAACTCCGGAGCGCTGTTCGTGTACTCGCTCGGCGGCGAGATGAACCGCGGCCAGGACGGCTGGGAGTACAAGGTCAACGGACGTTCCGGCTCGACCGGTGCGGGCGATCCGATCGGGCCGCGTGGCGACGGGGGGCGGCTGAGCCCCGGCGCGCAGGTGCTGTGGTTCTGGTGCGCCGCCGTCGCCGGGGGCTGTCAGCGCTCGCTTGAGCTGAGTGCCCCCGGCACGAGCGTTGCGCGGGGCGGGCGCATGACCGTCTCCGTTCGCGCACGAGACAACGAAGGCCGGGCGAGCGCCGTCGCAGGCGCGATCGTGACGCTCGGAAGCGACTTCGCCTCGACGAATGCGGCGGGCCAGGCGACGTTGATCGCCCCCGGCGCCCCGGGTCGCTACCAGCTCGCCGCCAAGCGCAACGCGCTCGTGCCCTCCTTTCCGGAGACGATCGTGGTGGGGTGAGAATGCTGCACCCCAAGCTCGCTTCGAGGTGCCTCGTGCTCTGCACCGCCTCGCTCTACGGCTGTGGCCTCGGCGCGGGGCCGGCGCCCAGCGCGGTGCAGCTGACCGTGACGCGCGATTTCGGCGCTCACGTCCTGCATCGCAGCGGCTCGCTGAAGCTGCGCGGGCAGGAGACGGTGATGAGCGTTCTCCGTCGCAACTACACCGTCACTACGCGCTACGGCGGTGGCTTCGTGCAGAGCATCGATGGTCTCGCGGGCGGCCAGGAGTCGAGCAGACCGCTCGACTGGTTCTACTACGACAACGGTATCCAAGCCCAGGAGGGAGCCGCCGCCACGAACGTGAGCCGGGGGGATCACATCTGGTGGGACCGCCACGACTGGAGCCAGACCAACGACGTGCCCGCAGTCGTCGGCTCGTTCCCCGAGCCCTTCCTCAACGGCATCGCCGGTAAGCGCTATCCCGTGCGCGTGGAGTGCGAACAGATCTCCGGCACCGCTTGTGCGGCCGCGAGGGCAGAGCTGCGCTCGCTCGGCGTGCCGGCCGCCGCCGCGGGCCTCGGGCAGGGAACGGAGCCGAAGTCGCTGCGCCTGATCGTCGGAGTCTGGTCGCGCATCGGCTATGCGCTCGGCGCGCAGAGCATCGCGCGCGGCCCGCGCGCCAGCGGCGTCTACGCGCAGTTCTCGCCCGACGGGCGCACGCTCACACCGCTCGATCAGGACGGGCACCAGTTGCGCTCACTCGGCGCCGCGACTGGGCTGATCGCCGCGACGCGGCAGACCGAAGACGCGCCGATCTGGGTCCTGACCGGCACCGACGCGGCCGGTGTCGATCTCGCCGCGCACGCGTTCAACGAAGCCACCCTGCGCGATCGCTTCGCGGTGATCGTGAGCGGCGCCGGGAGCCTCGCGCTGCCAGAGGCGGCACCGTGAGCCGCATGAGCCCGCGGCGCCCGATCGCCTACCGCCGCCGTGCGAGCCCGCTC
>JACDGG010000179.1 GCA_013815355.1 Solirubrobacterales bacterium | reverse complement strand
GGTGCGCTCGAGCGCCTGCGCGTTCATGTAGGCGAGCATCAGCACCTCGCCGCTGCGCCAGTCCTGGACGATGCATGGCACGAGGCCGTCGCGGTCATATGCGACCAGCGCCGAGAGGGTCTCCTGGGCGGGCGTGCTCATCGAGACGATTGTAGGTACCGCTGCCCGGCGGCGGTTTGAGACAGACTGCGCTCGATGCAATCGCTGCTCGACCGCAAGCTGCTCTTCATCACCGGCAAGGGCGGCGTCGGAAAGACGACGATGGCCGCCACGCTCGGGCTGCTCGCCGCGCAGGAAGGCCGCCGCACGATCGTCGTGGAGGTCGGCGAGCAGAGCCGCATGGCCGAGCTGTTCGGAGCCGCGCCGGCGCCGGCCGGCGATGAGACCCGCCTGCAGGAGCGCCTGTCGAGCATCTCGATCGATCCGAACCGCGCCCTGCTGGAGTGGCTGCAGGCGCTCGGCGGGCGCGTCTCCGGGCGCCTGCTCGCCTCCAGCGGCACCTTTCAGTACTTCGCCGCCGCCGCCCCGGGGGCCAAGGAGCTCGTGAGCATGGTCAAGATCTGGCAGATGACGCGGGCCGGGCGCGGCCGCCGGAGCCACGACCTCGTGATCGTCGATGCCCCCGCCACCGGGCACGCGCTGGGGATGCTCGGCTCCCCGCAGACGTTCGGCGCGATCGCCCGTGTCGGCCCGATCGCAGGGCAGACGCGCCACGTCGAGGAGCTGCTAAAGGATCGCGCGCGAACCGCCTACGTGGCCGTGGCGCTCGCGACCGAGATGGCCGTCACCGAGGCGCTCGAGCTGCAGGCAGGCCTCGAGCGCCAACTCGATCGCGAGCTTTCGGCTGTGATCGTCAACGGCCTGTTGCCGCGACGCTTCTCCACGGCCGAGATGGCGCAGATCGCGGCGCTCGAGCAGAACGGCGTCTCGCGCGAGGATGCGCGCGCGAGCGGGATGAGCGCGGGCGAGGGGCGCACGATCGCCGCCGCGGCGGCTCGCGCGGCACGAGCGGTGCACGAACGCTCACGTTTTCAGCACAACCAGCTCGCGCGGCTGCGCCGGCGCAGCTTCGAGGTGCTCAGCGCACCGTTCGTGTGGGGCGAGGGCATCGACCTGGAGGCCGTACAGCTCCTCGCCCGCCAGCTCGCCCGCAAGCTCTGAGCTGAGCGCGGCGCTACTGCATCGCGATGCGATAGCGGCGCGTCGCGGGATCGCGCTCGAGCAGGCCGACAGCGAGCAGCGTCGTGACGTAGCGGTGCGTGGTGCTGGTGTTCATATCCAGCGTGCGCGCCAGCTCGGCGATGCCGAGATAGCCGCCGTCGGGTGGAAAGCAGGAGAGCACCAGCAGGCCCGAGAGCAGCGAGCGCGACAGGCGGCGATCATCCATCTGCGCGGGATAGCCCCATTCATCGGAATCGAGTGAGAGTTTCCAGCGAGGGTCCTTCAGCGCCGAGAGCAGCACCGACATCGTGCCCCCCTGACCGGCCGCACGAATGACCTGGTCGACCTGCGATTTGGAGAGCTCGATGCGGACGCGCTCGCTCTCGCTCTCGACCTGCGCCTCAGCGCGACCGGCTCGTTTCTGCGCCACCCTGGGCCGGACGCGGGCTGCATTCTCATTTGTCATCGTGCGGCGACATCTTCCTGCGCCGTGCCGTGGTGACAAGGCGTTTCTGAATATTCATTTCTGAGCAGCACCGGGTGCCGCGAGAGCTCGACCGCCCGCGCGAGCGATCCGTGCCCCATCGGGGCCGGCGGGTGGCAATCAGAGCGCGCGCGCCGTCAGGAGCCTTCGCCCCGGGGCGGCACGCGGGGCCTCGTTGGGTGGACGTCTGGATGTCTCGGTGATCGTCTCGAGCAGCTCGCGGGCGCTCTGCAGCCATTCGATCCGTGCCCGCCAGGAGGCCATCTCGGTCGCCGTCGCGAGCACCCGCATCTGCCGCACCCATTCGTCGCTGTGCTCTTCGGCCTGCGTCTCGGCGAGCCGCTCGAGCTCGCGCAGGCGCGCGGCGCAGGCTAGTTTCTGGCCATAGACCATGTCGATCAGGCGCGGGATGTTGCGTGGACGGCACAGCGCGATCTTCATGTGCAGCTCGTCACGCAGCGGCGGGGTGGGCGAGGAGCCGAGCATCCACGCCTCGAAATGCTCGACCCCCTCGCTGCTCGCCTCGTAGATCATGCGCGGCGCGGCTCTGCGAGCGGGAATCGGCCCGGCCTCGCGCGCAGCGTGCACGAAGCCGTCGCGGCTCAGCTGATCGAGCGCCGAGTAGACCCCGGAGGGAGCGAACGAGGAGGAGCCGAAGCGCTCCTCGAGGCGCTGCGCCAATTGGTATCCGTAACCCGGACGCTCGATTACGAGGCCCAGTATCGCGTACTTCGCCGACATGCCATCCCTTCCCCACACTAGGTCGATACGCCCAGAAGCTATCCCAAACTCAGTCCGAATGCATCCCAAGGGTGGAATGAGTCATGCCCTTTGGAACGCTCCATGCCTTTGACGGCGTGCGGCTATCGGAACTTGCAAATTGTGCCTTACTTCAACTGCAAGTAGCGCAGTGTCTTTCGCCTGCGGGACTGCTAGGTGATGCCGAGCCGGTCGAGCAGGCTGTCATCGGCGCGCCAGTCGCGACGCACGCGCACCGACAGATCGAGATGCACCTGACAGTCCAGCACGCGCTCGAGCTCTCGCCGCGCGGCGACCCCGATCGCCTTGATCATGCGGCCCTGGGAGCCGATCAGTATCCCCTTCTGGGATTCGGTCTCCACCCAGATCAGCGCCCTCACGCGAGCCAGTCCCTCACGCGGCGTTTCGATCTCCTCGACCATCACCTCGACGGCGTGGGGGACCTCCTGGAAGGTCCGACGGATCACCGCCTCGCGGATCAGCTCGGCGAGCAGCAGCTCCTGCGCCTGGTCTGTGCAGGCGCCGACCTCGAACATGAACGGTCCCTCGGGCATCAGCGCAGCGAGATGCGCGACGAGCTCTCCCACTCCCGTGCCCCGGCGCGCCGAGATCGGGAAGATCTCGCCCGCGAGCCCCAGCGCAGCGGTCTGCTCGAGCACCTCCATGAGCGCTCCGCGCGGCAGCCTGTCGACCTTGTTCACAGCGATCGTCACGGGCACAGCGCCGGCTCGGAGCGCCCTCGCGATGAAGCGGTCGCCGGGGCCCACGCCCTGCTCGGCGTTCAGCACGAGAAGCGCGGCATCCGAGCCCTCGAGCTCCTGCTGAACGCGCCGCGCCATGCGCACGGTCAACGCGTCCCGCGGGCGCTGCACGCCGGGCAGATCCACGAGCACGATCTGACTCTCGCCGCTCTGGTGCACACCGCGGATCGCGCGTCTGGTGGTCTGCGGGCGATCGGAGACGATCGCCACCTTCTCCCCCACGACGGCGTTGACGAACGTGGACTTGCCCACGTTCGGGCGCCCGGCGAGCGCGACGAAGCCGCTGCGGCTCATCGGTCTCCCGTGAGCAGGCGCGCCTGCAGCGCGAGCATCTCACCCCGATCGGTTTCGTGGTCCATCCCGAGCAGGTGCAGCATGCCGTGGACCACGGCCTCGCGCAGATCGACGGTGTGCTCCGCGCAGATCACGATGTCGCCCAGCTCGCAGGGGACGCCGAGGCCCGCGGCGCCGGCTGCTCCCGCGGCGAGGCCGTCTATCGGGAAGGAGAGAACGTCGGTCGGCCCCGCTTTAGCCCGATGCTCGCAGTTCAGCTCGGCGATCCGCGATGGGTCCACGAACGCGACCGCGACATGGCCGTCGCTGACCCCACGGCTCGCGGCGCTCCACACACAGAGGTCTCGCACCTCGGTTGCGCTCGGAGCCTCATCGACGCTCTCGAGGCCGAGCACCTCGACGTCGATCATCCCCGCTCAGGCACTGCGGATCGACGTGTGCGCGCTCGCCGCCTGAGCGACGACGCCCGCGCGGTCGGGCTCGCCCCGCTGCGTGTGGGTGTCGTATGCCTCCACGATGCGCTGCACGAGCTTGTGGCGAACGACGTCCTCGCCGCCGAAGCGCACGAACTCGATGCCCTCGATCGAGTCCAGGATGTCGCCCACCACGATCAGGCCGGAGGGCTGCTCGCGGGGCAGGTCGACCTGGGTGATGTCGCCTGTGACGACCATGCGCGAGCCGAAGCCGAGGCGCGTGAGGAACATCTTCATCTGCTCGGGGGTGGTGTTCTGGGCCTCGTCGAGAATCACGAACGAGTCGTTGAGCGTGCGTCCGCGCATGAAGGCCAGCGGGGCGATCTCGATCACTCCGCGCTCGATGTGCTGAGAGACCTTCTCCGGGTCGAGCATGTCGTTGAGCGCATCGAACAGCGGCCGCAGATAGGGGTCTACCTTGGCCATCAGGTCGCCCGGCAGGAAGCCGAGACGCTCGCCGGCCTCGACCGCGGGGCGGGTGAGGATGATGCGATTCACCTCATGACGGGAAAGGGCGGCCGCGGCCATCGCCACCGCCAGGAACGTCTTGCCGGTGCCCGCCGGCCCGACGCCGAACGTGACGGTGCTGTTGCGCACCGAGTCGACATAGCGCTTCTGGTTGACGGTCTTCGGGGCGACGCGCAGGCCGCGATGGCTCCACACGACGTCCTCGAGCACGCGCGCCGGCGATTCGTGCGCGTCGAGCGCTCCGGTGACAGCCGTGATCGTGCCGGGGCCGATCTGATGCCCGCGGGAGATCAGATCTGAGAGCTCGCGCACCACGCGCTCGCCGAGGCCGGTGTCGCGCTCCTCGCCGTCGAAGGTGATCAGGTTCCCGCGCAGGTAGACCTTGCAGTCGAGATGTGCCTCCAGGGCGCGCAGCACCGCATCCTGGCTGCCCGCCAGCTCGGCGGCGACGTCGTTTGAGAGCTCCAGCTGAGTCCTCATCCTTGGAGCGCAGCCCGTACGAGCCCCGAGACCCGCTTGCCGTCGGCGCGCCCGTCGACGGCGGCCATCGCCTGCTTCATCGCAGCACCCATCTCCTTGGCCGAGACGGCGCCGCTGTCGCGCACCGCCTGCTCGACGATCGCGGCCAACTCCTCGTCGGAGAGCTCAGCGGGCAGGTAGCCCGCGATCAGCTCGCCCTCGGCCTCCTCGCCACCGGCGAGGTCCTCGCGCCCGGCCTCGCGATATGCGCGCGCGGCCTCCAGGCGGCGCTTGCGCTCGCGGCGCAGCACGGCCAGCTCCTCCTCCCCGCCTTCCTTGGCGGCCTTCTGCAACTCGGAGAGCACGAGCCGCAGCGCGCCGACGCGCGTCTTCTCGCCCGCGCGCATGGCATCTATGAGGTCCGACTTGATCTGCTCGGCGATCACCATCCACAGACCAGGATACGCCGCTGGGGCGAGGACCGGAACAGCTTTTGCGCAGGAGTGCCCCGCGCGGGGCACCGTGGGCTCAGCTCTCTGACTCGCCCGAGGCCTCCTGTTCGATGACGCCGCCGTGCTCGAGCGGAGTGGGGCTGCCCAGGCGCCCCGGGGCGGAGGCGTCGCGACCGAACGCCAGCGCCACGTTCCAGTCGATCAGCAGGCGTAGCCTGCGCCCCAGCCCCGGCATCAGCAGCAGGTGGTAGGTGCGCGCGATCAGCCACGCGGGAAAGCCGCTCCAGCGGATGCCCATCGTGATCGCGACGGCCTCCTTGCGCCCGAGCTCGGCGACGACCCCTTTGGTGCGGTAGCGAAACGGGCGTGGCGTGCCCCCGCCGAGCGTGGCCGCGACGTTGCGCGCGACGAGGCGACCCTGGCGGATCGCGTGCTGCGCCGTCGGCGGGCAGGCCTGCCC
>JACDGG010000178.1 GCA_013815355.1 Solirubrobacterales bacterium | reverse complement strand
ACCGCCGGCTCGGTCGCGAGACGGCCGACCTCGATGTGGTGCTCGACGGCGACCCCGCCGCGGCCGCGCGCGCGGTTGCCCGCGCCGGGGCGCGGGCAGCATGCTTTGCGCTCTCGGAGGAGTTCGGCTCCTGGCGGGTCGTTGCCCGCGACCGCTCCTGGCAGGTCGATCTCGAGCCGATGCGCGGAGCGAGCCTCGAGGAGGACCTCGCGCTGCGCGACTTCACCGTCAACGCGATCGCCGAGCCGCTCGCCGGGGGCGAGCCGATCGATCCGCTCGGAGGACTTGCCGATCTGCGTGCGCGGCGCCTGCGCATGGCGGGGCCGGGAGCATTCGTGGAGGACCCGCTGCGGGTGCTGAGGATGGTCCGGGTGGCGGTTGAGCTGGGCTTCGAGGTGGAGCCCGAGACGCGGCGCGCCGCGGCGCGCTCGGCGAGCCTCCTGGGAGGTGTCTCGGCCGAGCGCATCTTCACCGAGCTGCGCAGGATCCTCGCGTCCCAGGAGGCGCTGCGAGGCCTCGAGCTGCTCAGCGAGATCGGGGCCGCGACGGTGGTGCTGCCGGAGCTCGAGGCGCTGCGTGGCGTCGAGCAGAACCGCTTCCACCATCTCGACGTGCACGGGCACACCCTCGAGGTGCTCGAGCGCACGATCGAGCTGACCACGCCGTCGGAGCTGGAGCGCGACGGCGCGGTGGCAGGCGCGATCGCGCCGCACGAGGGGGAGGTGGCCGCGCTGCTTGCCGAGCCGCTGGCGGATGACATGAGCCGTGGCGAGGCGCTGCGCTGGGGAGCGCTGTTGCACGACGCGGCCAAGCCGCTGACCCGCGAGCTGCACCCCGGCGAGCGCCGCGTGAGCTTCATCGGCCATGACCTCCGCGGCGCCGAGCTCGCGCGCGATCTGCTCACGCGCCTGCGCAGCAGCGAGCGTGTGCGCGCGCACGTGGCGGCGCTGGTGCGCCACCATCTGCGTCTCGGCTTCCTCGTGCACGAGTCCCAGCCGCTCGCGCGGCGTACCGTGTTCTCCTACCTGCGCGCGTGCAGCCCAGTCGAGGTCGACGTGACGCTGCTTTCGATCGCCGACCGGCTCGCCACGCGCGGCGATCGCGCCGAGGAGTCGATCGTCGCGCACCTGCAGGTGGCGCGCGGGATGCTCGGTGATGCCCTTCGCTGGCATCACGAGGGCCCTCCCCAGCCGCTGCTGCGCGGAGATGAGCTGGTGCGCGAGCTTCCCATCGTGGCGGGCCCGGCGCTTGGGCAGCTGCTCGAGGCTCTGGCGGCAGCGCAGTATGCGGGCGAGCTCACCACGCGCGAGCAGGCGCTCGCCGAGGCGCGCGAGCTGCTCGAGAACATCTAGGCTTCGGCGATGGCCGACCCGGACTGCATCTTCTGCAAGATCCACGCCGGCGAGATCCCGGCGCGAATCGTCGATGAAGACGAGCGCACGATCGCGTTCATGGACATCGCGCCGGCCACTCGCGGGCACGCGCTCGTGATTCCTCGCGCGCACGCCCGCGATCTGCTGGAGCTTCCCGCCGAGGACCTCGCGGCCGTGGCGCTCGCCTCACAGCGCCTCGCCGCTCGCCTGCGCGAGCGCCTCGGCGCCGACGGCGTCAACCTGCTGAACTCCTGCGGCGCAGCGGCCTGGCAGACGGTGTTCCACTTCCACATGCACGTGATCCCGCGCTACAGCGACGATCCGCTGCGGCTACCGTGGGTGCCCGCAGAGGGCGATTTCGAGGAGATCGCGGCCGCCGCGCAGGAACTCGAGGCGCGGTAGCGAAATAGAGGAACCGCTACATCCAGGGCGGGGGCGTGTTGAATGACTCAGATGAGACGGATACATATTGCAGTCCTCGCGAGCTTCGCGCTCGCGCTGATCGTGCCCGCCGCGGCGCCGGCGACGCTCAGCGAAGTCGGCGTGATCGGCGTGACCAGCCCCCTCACCACGCCGAGCTGCCCCACGAGCCCGTGCCTGGCCGTGAGCCGCACGACCGGCTTCCAGGTCAAGGTCGGCAAGGTGCGCAACCCCCTCAGCCCGACCAAAGCGGGCACGATCGTCGCCTGGACGATCACGCTCGGCAAGCCCAGCGCCACGCAGATCAAGTTCTTCAACGCCAACGAGGGCGGTCCGGCGGAAGCAGGCCTCGCGGTGCTGCGCGCTCAGAAGAGCCCGAACCTGACCTACAAGCTGATCGCGCAGAGCCCGCTCGTCAAACTGCAGCCCTACTTCGGCAAGACGGCCCAGTTCCCCCTCGAAACCACGATCCCCGTCAAGAAGGGCGATGTGATCGCGCTGACCGTGCCCTCTTGGGCGCCGGCGCTCGCGCTGGGCTTTGGCAACGACACCTCCTGGCGCGCGTCGCGCCCGAAGAAGCAGTGCACGAGCACGAGCGCGCAGACCGACCACACCGCGCTCGGCAGCAGCGTGCAGTACTTCTGCCTCTACCAGACCGCGCGCTTGACGTACAGCGCGACCCTGATCTCCACCCCGTAGGGCGTCGTGGGCGGGGCATTGCTGCGTCCTCGGCTTCTCGCGCGCGAGAGCACGCCACGCTCCAGCTTGCTTGCCCAGCTAAGCCCTACGTCCGGCCGCTGCTAGGGGGCGCTGGCGCCGCCGGTGGGGCTCGAGGAGCCGGATTCGCTCGTGCCTTCTTTCGAGCTTTCTTTGCTCGGTTTTTCTTCTTCGGCGGAGGCGCCGCCGGAGGGCGTGGCTTCACCGGCGCCTTCGCTGCTCGAGGATTCTTCGGATTCGCCTGAGCCTTCGGAGCTTTCGTTCCCGCCCGTGGTGCTCGTTTTTTTCGTGGCCGTGGTCGAAGTCGAGGTCGTCTGCACGGCGGCCTTTTCGGCGCTCGTGTCGGCGGGCGGCGTGATGTTGGGGGTGCTCTTTGGCACAGCGTCGGACACGCTGGCGCTCCCGCAGGCGCCGAAGCTCAGCCCGAGCGCCGCCACGCACACGCACGGTGCCAGTCGCAGGGCAAGCGTGTGCAAACGGCCCCGGCGGGGTAGCTCGGCCGAAGCCTCAGATGGGAGTTTGTCCGGGGATGGGCGCATGGCTTGGATGCCGGCGCCGCTCAGCTTGCGACGGCGGCCGGCGGGCCCATGCGCCGCCCGCAGGTCGGGCAGTCGTTGAGGTCCTTCTGCGCCAGCTGGTCGCACCATGGGCAGAAGCGCAGGTTCTCGACCGCCCAGGGCAGCCGCGAACCGGATGGCGCCAGAGGCAGCACCTTGCCGATGACCTCGAGCGGCTCGTCGGATTCGCGGTCGAGGTAGATCTCACCCGGCTCGGCCTCGATCACGATCTCCCGTCCGCTGGCCGGGTTGCGCAGGCGATAACGCTGTCTGGAGCTCACAGCCGGGACTCTAGCGAAGCAGGAGGGCGGCAGATCCCCTGCAAGCGCTCCGTCGTTGCTGCACGCTGCGGCGACCTCCGTGTCGCCGCAGCGTCCACCTGCCCGGTTCCCCAGTCCCCCCCGTCCGGGCGGCAGCTACCAGCTCGATGCAGGGGAGGCTCCCGCGCACCCCGTTTTCGTGATCGGGCTGACACATTTGCGCACGACCCCGCCGGCGGGGGTGCGGGTGATCGTGAATTCGTCACCGTTCGTGGCTTTCGCGGTGACCGAGTATTCGGTTTTTCCGGCCGTGGTCGAGCTCAGGTAAGCCTCGGTTTTGCTCGGAGCTATCAGGATCGTCGCTTCGACGCGGTGCAGTTCGGCCGGCGTCACCTTCGAGTAGTCGCCGTCGTTTTCGGTGGCGATCGTCTCGGCCGTGGTCTCGGCCGAGCGCACCAGCGTCTTTGCCTGGACGTTCACAGCCTTTGCGGTCGAGCTCAGGAAGGATGGAATCGCGATCGCGGCGAGGATGCCGATGATCAACACGACGACGAGCAGCTCAAGCAGCATGAAGCCGCTCTCTGAGTCCTGCGACGCAAGCTTCGACGAGACCTTCTTCACGATAGCCCTCCCATTTGCCGTAGTAGCTGGCGGCCGGGCTATCTCGGTGAGATCCCTGACTTTGCGCCCCCGCCTCGCGACGGGTTTGCCCTTTTCAGTCGTTGTCTGTGATCGGCAGTGTGCGCCTTGGGCCTGCGCGATGCCAGCGAAAAGCCGCAGATCGGCGATCTCTGGACGTATGTACTAAAGCGGCGTGTCATCCTCGGCCTGTGAACGGCGCAGAGAATCCCGCGGGCGCCGGCGAGCCCGCGCCCGAGTCGCTGCGCGGGCGTGTGCCTGAGCTCCTCTTCGCCGTCGGCGGGATGGTCGCGACGGCGGCGCTCGTCGCGCTCGTGCCCGACCTGCGCCACGCCTTCTCGTTGGCGCTGCACGGCGATCTGCGCGGCCTGCACGAGCAGTTCCGCCACCTCGGCGCGGGCGGCGTGCTGCTGCTGCTGGCGCTGATCCTCGCGCATGCCGTGCTGCTCTACCCAACCGAGATCGTCACCGCCACGGCGGGCTTCGTGTACGGGTTCCTCCCCGGCCTCGCGCTCGTCACCGCCGGCTGGCTGGCCTCGGCGCTGCTGGCCTATCTGCTCGGGCGGGTGCTCGGGCGAGCATTCCTCCACAGGGTCTTCGGGAGCATGCGCTTCGCGAGCCTCGAGCGGGCCGTCGTGCGGGGCGGCGTCTCGCTGCTGCTTGCAGTGCGCCTGATCCCGGTCATGCCGTTCAGCCTGACCGGGTATGTCGCGGGCGCGGTGCGTGTGCCGCTGTGGCGCTTCAGCTGGACGACGCTCCTCGGCTACCTGCCGCTGACAGCGCTCGTCGCATATCTGGGCTCGCAGGCGCGGTCGCTCTCGATCGGAGATCCGCGGGTATGGATCGGAGCCGGCGTGATGATCGCGCTGCTCGCGGCCGCGCGCTTCGTGAGCTTCGAGCGCTGAGCTCCTTCGAGTGCAGCGCCGCGGTTTGGACTCGACCCTCGCCGCGACCGCATCGAGGCAGCGGAGGTCGCGCTCAGCCCCGCTCAGCCTGCCAGCCGCGGTAGATCGCCGCGAACTCCTCGCTCATCTGCGGTGTGAGGTCCGCGGCGCGCAGGCGGCCCGTCAGGCGGATCGTGCTGCGCATCTGCTCGAGATACTCCGTGCAGTGCTCGCAGCCGGCGATGTGCGCCTCGAAGCGTCGGCGCCGGGCTCGCGGCAGCGTGCCCTCGAGGTAGTCGGTGATCAGCTCGACCATCTGCCGGCAAACCAGCGGCGGCTCGCGGCGCAGCATCAGCAGCCGCTCCCCAGTTGCAGCTCGAGCGCCGCGCGCAGGCGGCTGCGCCCGCGGTGCAGCAGAACCCGCTGGTTCGCCTCGCTGATCTCAAGCGCATCGCAGACCTCCTGGCCGCTGAGCCCGTCGATGTCGCGCAGCATCACGACCTCGCGCTGGCGCTCGGGAAGCTGCTCGAGGCTCTCGCGGATCTCTGCGGCCAGGCCCTCGGCGAGGAGCCGGTCGTCGCTGTCCTCGACCCAGTGCTCCGGCGGCGACATCCACGCTCCGCTCGCATCGAAGCGCGCGCGGTCGACCACGGGGGTGGCGTCGCCGACCGCAACGCTTCGGTGCTCACGCACGCCGCTGCTCCGGGCGCGGTTGACGAGGATCTGCAGCAGCCATGTCTTCAGCGTCGATCGCCCTTCGAAGTTCTCGAGTCCTTTGAGCACAGCCACCCATGTGTCCTGCACGACCTCCTCGGCGACCGCGGCGCTCGGCACGAACGAGCGCGCGAGGTGCAGCATCGCCGAGTGGTGCCGCGCGACGAGCGCCACGAATGCCTGCTCGTCGCCTTCGCGCACGCGTGCGAGCAGCTCGGCATCGGGG
>JACDGG010000177.1 GCA_013815355.1 Solirubrobacterales bacterium | reverse complement strand
GCCGCGTCTCGGGCGAGGCCGCGGTGTTGAACAGCTCGGGGCTGTGATGCACGGTCACGGCGCTCTCGTCGTGCCCGGGCTCGACACGGGCCGCGAGCACGTGCACCGAGAGTCCGTCGCGGGCGAGTGCGGCGGCGCTCGCCATCGCGTGTGTCGCGACCCCGCCGTCGCGCGTCCAGCGCGGCGTCACGAGCAGCACCGAGCGAGGCTCTACCGGCATGTGCTCACCGCACGATCATAGCCAACGATCTCGGGCTGTTTGACAGCGCGAACCGTGCGATCTCCAGCGTGTCAGCGGGGAATCTGGAAGACTCGAAGCGTGCCCACGCCCGCGGACTCTCACGACGACGCGGTCCGAAGCGCGGGCCGCCCGAAGGTGCTCTACGTGATGGGCGCGGGGCGCAGCGGCAGCACGATCCTGGGGGTCGCGCTGGGCAACTGCGACGGCGTCTTCTTCGCGGGCGAGCTCGACCGCTGGATCGCCCGAGCCGGTGTTCCCCGCGAGGGACGCGAGCGCCGGCGCTTCTGGGCGAGCGTGCGTACCCAGGTCGAGCAGGCGCCCGAGCTGGCCGGGGGGCGCGCCACAGTGCTGGAGCGCTCTTCGGCGCTCTTCGATCCCCGCAGCTGGCCCGCCCGCCGCCGTCTGCGCCGCCGCTACCGGCAGATCTCAGAGCAGCTCTACCGCGCGGTCGCACCCGCCGCTGAGGCCACGATGATCGTCGACAGCTCGCACTACCCACTGCGTGCGCGCGAGCTGCAGGCGCTCGATGGCATCGATCTCTACCTGCTGCTGCTCGTGCGCGACCCGCAGGCCGTGGTCGCCTCGCTCGGGCGCCGCGACGTCCCCGAGCGCCGCTTCGGGCTGCTCGCCGCGAACGCCTACCTGTGGCTCACCCACGCCCTGTCGCTGCTCGTCTTCCGCCGCCAGCCGAGCGCCCGGCGCATGCTGGTCCGTCACGAGGACTTCCTCGCCGACCCGGAGCAGACGATCCGCGAGATTCTGCGCCTCTGCGACTGCTTGGCCGCGCCACCGGACTTCGGCGCGCTGCAGACCGGCGTGCCCTTCCACGGCAACCGCCTGGTCCACTCCCACGTGGTTGCGCTCGGCAAGCACTCGGCGCCCGCGACGCGCTCGTCTCCGACCACGGCGCTCCTGCAACGTCCGTGGATCGCGGCGCTCTCGCGGCTGCGCCCGACGCTCGCCGCGCATCCCGGGCCGCGCCCCGAAGGCCTCTAGAGTGCCCGGCGCGATGGCGGCACAGACCAATCAGGAGCGCCCCAAGGTGATCTACGTGATGGGCGCAGGGCACAGTGGCAGCACGATCCTGGGCGTCACGCTCGGCAACTGCGAGGGCTTCTTCTACGCCGGTGAGGTCGAGGAGTGGCTCGTCAAGTCCGGACAGCCGCCCTGGGCCGGGACCGAACGCTCGCAGTTCTGGAGCACGGTGCGCGAGCGCGTGGATGGCCGCGGCCTCTTCGGCGCCGAGGTCAACCGAGTGATCGAGCGCTCCTCGGCGCTGCTGCGGATTGACCGCTTGCTGCGGCGGCGCGGACTTCTCGGCCGCTACCGCGAGGTGGCTGAGGAGCTGCTGTGCGCGATCGCGGACACAGCCGAGGCGACGCACGTGATCGACACCTCACACTTCCCACTGCGCGCCCGCGAGCTCGCGCGCCTGGAGGGCATCGATCTTTACCTGCTCTACCTCGTCAAGGACCCCCAGAGCGTCGTCGCCTCCAACACCCGCGAGCTGAGCCCGCACGAGCTCGCCGAGCGTCGCCACCGGGCGCTCGTCATGAACGCCAACCTGTGGCTGACGCAACTGGTGTCCGTGCTCGTGTTCCGCCGCCACCCCCGCGCGCGCCGGCTGTTCCTGCACTACGAGCAGTTCATCTCAGATCCCGAGCGCGTGCTGCGCCAGATCCTCGACTTCGCGGGCTCCGGCGCGGCGCTCCCAGACCTGAACGCGCTGCGCGTCGGTGTGCCGCTGGAGGGCAATCGCCTGATCCGCTCCGACACGATCGCCCTGAAACGCTCGAGTGCCGAGACGCCCCGCAGCTCGCTGATCACGCGCCTGCTGCAGCTGCCGTGGCGTCCGGTCCTGGCCAGGCTGCACCCGGCCGTGGCGGCGTCCGGCGGCGCTCACGCAGATGTGCCCGAGCGCCACTGAGACACTTCGCGGAGCGCCTTGCTTCTGCTGAAATCCTGTGAAAGTTGCGCGTAGAGGAGCCGAAGACGTCTGGTACAGTGCCCGCCTCATGGCCGAGCCATCAGTGCCCTTCCTGAGGCGAGCGACGGGGGCACTCTCGCGGCGTTTGGAGCGCCCCGAGCTGCTTGCCGCGGCCTACGCGGGACCGCGCCGTGAGCTGCACGAAGAGATCGCGATCCGTGCTGTGCTCGGCGCCAGCCTGGCGGGCGAGGCGACCTACGTGGACGTGGGCACGAACCGCGGCCAGGTGCTCGGTGAGGCTGTGCGCGCCGCGCCACGAGGCAACCACATCGCGTTTGAGCCGATCCCCGAACTGGCGGCGGAGCTGACCGCGAGGTTCCCCGGCGTCGACTGTCGTGAGATGGCGATCGGAGCTCAGCCGGGGACGGCCGAGTTCTGCCACTTCAGAACGCTCGACGGCTGGAGTGGCTTGCGCCGCAGTCCCGAGATCAGCGACGACCGCGGCGATCCGGAGTATTTGAGCGTGACGATCTCGACGCTCGACGTGCAGCTCGAGGGCCTTGAGCCACGGGTGATCAAGATCGACGTCGAGGGCGCGGAGCTAGACGTCCTGCAGGGCGCCCGCACGATCCTCACCGATGCACGGCCGCTGATCATCTTCGAGCACGTCGCCCGCGCCTCGGCGCTGTACGGTGCCGCACCGCAGGCGCCCTACGACCTGCTCGTCGAGCTCGGCTATGAGGTGCTCCCGGTTACGGGTGGCGCGCCCGTCAGCGGTGCAGAGTTCGCCGCGGATGCACCGACCGTCAACTGGCTCGCGCGTCCGCTCCGAGCCGCCGGCTGAGAGGACCCCGGCGCTAGGCTGCGGGCGTCGCTTCGGCGGGGGCGGGAGCGCCCACCGCGAGCACGAACGGCGGGCTTGTGCTGCCCTGGCTTTCGGCGTCGGCAGGCACCCGCACGCGCAGTGTCCAGCTGCCCTGTCGCGTGAACGTATGGGTGATCGAGTAGGAGCCGTCGGGTGCGACGATCGCCGAGTCGAGCAGGCGAAAGCCGGTGCCGGAGATGTTTTCGCGTTCCAGGAACACCACCTGCCCGGGGTGCGCGGGCAGCACGGTGCCGGTCAGGCTCAGCGGCGTGCCGGCGGCGAGGCTGCCCGGCGGCGTCGCAAGCGTGAGGTCGTATTTGACGCCCTCGAACAGAGGCGTGGAGATCGCCGTGGCGCTGCTCACGCGGTAGGTGGTGCTCTGTGCAGGCGAGACGGTGAATTCGTAGGCGCCGCCTTCATCGGTTGATGTTTCGGCGACGCTCGCAAATGGATGACCGGGTGTGCGCGCGAGCAGCTTGACGCTCTGGCCCGGCGCACCCTCCGCGACGCCGGTGATCTTCAGCGGCTGCCCTGATGAGACCGGGTCGGCCGAGGCGGCGATCGTCAGCTGCGGGTTCTGCGCCTGGGCGACCATGTAGGTGAGTGCTTCGGAGGCGCCCGCGATCTCGCCTTTGGGGTGCACGACGACCCGCACACTGACTTCGCCGGGGGTCCTGAAGCCGTGGCTGATCGAGAACGAGCCGTCTTCCTGCACACGCGCGAAGGCGATCGGGTGCCACTGTTCGTCGGTGGCGCCGTACTCGCGCTGCAGCGTCACCCGCTCTCCGGCCGCGACCGGCGAGACGGTGCCGGTGAACGTGAAGCGGTTGTGGCGGGCGGATGCGGCGCCCGCTCCGGTGCGTGTTGCCAGTTGGGCGCCGCTGGGACCGCTGAGCGTGACCATCGGCGCGACCTTCACGGCGACCCGGGCACGCTGGCCGCCGGGTGCGCGGGCGATGAAGACGGTGTTGGCTTCGACCGTCAGATCGGCGACCTGGAAGCTGCCGTCGGATTGGGTCGTGGCGGCGACTTCGCTCATCCCCGAGGCGCGCGCCCGCTGGAAGACGACGAGCGGCTGGGAGGCGAGATCGGCCGGCGATGCGCACTGCAGCGCTCCGGAGAGCGTCACCGTGGCGCCGGCGATCACGCGCGCTGAGGACGCCTGGAGGCTGACGTGGCAGCTGCCGTGAGGACCGCTGCCACGAACGTGACGCGGGGGCGCTTCGGATTCGCTGGAAGGACTCGCCGGCTGGGGCTGGGGGGCCGCGGGCGATTCGGCGCCGCTCTGCCTCCGCGCTTGCAGGCGCGCATGCCTGCGCGCTTCGGCCAGCTGCCTAGCGCTCGCTTCGCCGCCTTCCGCGCTCGCAGGGGAGCTGACTTCGGCTGACTGCGACGCCGCAGCGCCCGCGGGAGTGAAGAGGCCCGCGCACACGAGCGCCGGAGCGAGGAGAGACAGGACTGCGCGGCGAGGAACGCGGGGCATGGGAGGCTGTCCTTCGAGGAGGGGACACGGGTAGATGCGGCTCGCGTTCGCTATCGGCGCCTCGCGCGCGCACCTTTACGCCCGTGCGCGCCGCGCTGGACGTCGGGCCGATCGGTGTGTACGCGACCGTTCACTGCGGTGTGACTCACTCGCGGGGGGGCAGGGCGCAGCGGACAGACGATCACTATGTTTGCGCTCATGTGCGGGATCGCTGGGAGAACGGACGACCCCGACGGGAGCGCGGTGCGGGCGATGTGCGCGAAGCTGCGCCACCGTGGCCCCGACGACGAGGGCGTTCACAGCGACCGCGCCGCGGGTGTCAGCATCGGTATCCGCCGCCTCGCGGTGATGGACGTCGAGGGGGGCCATCAGCCGCTCAGCAATGAGGACGGCTCGGTGTGGGTGTCCTTCAACGGCGAGATCTACAACCACGCCCAGCTGCGCGATGAGCTGCGCGCGCGGGGGCACGTCTTCAAGACGAGCACCGACACGGAGGTGATCGTGCACCTCTACGAGGAGTACGGCGAGGCGCTCGTGCACGCGCTCGAGGGCATGTTCGGCCTCGCGCTGTGGGACGAACGCCGCGGGCGTCTGCTGATCGCGCGCGACCGCTTCGGCGAGAAGCCGATGTTCCTGCACGAGCACGACGGCGAGCTCACGTTCGCCTCGGAGCTGACGGCGCTGCTGGCGGTGACCCCGCAGCTGCGCGAGCTCGATCCGGCGGCGATCGACGCGTTCTTCGTGTTCGCCTACGTGCCCGGGCCGGGCACGATCGTGCGCGGCGTGCGCCAGCTCCCGCCGGGACACATGCTGACCTGGGAGCGCGCCGGCGGGCGCTCGCGCGAGCAGCGCTGGTGGTCGGCCGGGGAGCGCGAGATCGCCCCTCACGAGCGCTTCGAGCCGCTCGTCGCAGAGGCACGGCGCCTGTTCAAGGAGTCGGTTCGCACGCGGCTGGTGGCAGACGTTCCGGTCGGGGTCTTCCTCAGCGGCGGCGTCGACTCGACGCTCGTGGCCGTCGCCGCCGCCGAGGAGTCCTCGCAGCGGCTGCAGACGTTCACGATCGGCTACGACGTGGGCGCCGTCAACGAGACGGCCCAGGCGCGTCACACCGCCTCGTTCCTAGGCAGCGAGCACCACGAGCTGACGCTCACGCAGGAGCAGGTCGCCGCGCGCGCGCCACAGCTGCTCGCCGAAATCGACCAGCCGCTCGGCGATCGTGCGCTCGTGCCGCTGAACGCGCTCTCGGAGTTCGCGCGCCCGCGCGTCACGGTGGCGCTGGGCGGCGAGGGGGCCGATGAGCTGTTCGGCGGCTATCCCCG
>JACDGG010000176.1 GCA_013815355.1 Solirubrobacterales bacterium | reverse complement strand
CCCACGACGAGCACCGCGGCGCCCGGCTCGGCCGCGAGCGCCGGCGCCACCGTGCGCCACGCATCGCTGATGTTGTCCGAGGCGCTGGCCACCGCCGCCGAGGCCAGGCCCTCGGGCACGGGCACGAGCATGTGCTCGGCGTAGGGCACGCAGACGGCGTCTGCGAGGAAGCCACCCCAACGCTCGACCGCGGGACCGAAGCCGTACGTCGACATAAACGCCACCTCGGCGCAGTTGGACGTGCGTCCCTGCCGGCAGGGCACGCACTCGCCGCAGGAGATCTGAAACGGCACGCTCACACGCTGTCCCGGCGTGAATGACGTCACCTCCTCGCCCACCTCGAGCACCTCCGCCACGCACTCGTGCCCGAGCGCGAACGGGGCGGGGAAGGGGGAGAGGCCCTCGACGATCAGCGCGTCGAGGTCGCACGTCGCCACCGCCAGCGGCCGCACGAGCGCCGCGCGCTCGGAGCCCAGCTCTGGCCGTGCGCTTTCGCGCCACTGCAGTGTTCTCGGCGCGACATAGGTGAGTCGCTGCATGCTGCACTCCCATCTTAATAATTAGTATCTAGACCGGTCGATATAATACTCGCGTGACTGAGACAGCCACCGCACGGCGATCGGGAGCCGCCTCGCGCGAGCGCTTCATCGCCACGACCGCGCGCCTGCTGCAGCGCCAGGGCTACGCCGCCACCGGCCTCAGCGAGATCGTCGCCGCCAGCGGCGCGCCCAAGGGCTCGCTCTACTTCCATTTCCCGGGCGGCAAGGAGGAGCTGGCCGCGGCCGCGATCGCAAGCGCCGGTGCTCAGCTGCGCGACGCGATCGCGACGGTCTTCGCCTCCGCCGATGACGTCGCCGCCGCCATCGCCGGCTTGATCGATGCGCTCGCCGCGGGCCTCGCCGCGTCGGACTACCGCGGCGGCTGCCCGATCGCCACAGTCGCCCTGGAGAGGGCCGGTGACTCGCCGCTGCTGCGCGAGAGGACGGCGCAGGCTTTCGATTCCTGGCTTGATGCAATCGCCGCGCGCCTGCGGGCCGGCGGGCTCTCCCGGGCACGCGCCGAGCGGCGTGCGCTGCTCGTGCTCTCCGCGATCGAGGGCGCACTGATCCTCGCACGCGCGGGCCGCGATCCGGGGCCGCTGCAGGCCGTGCGCGAGGAGCTGGCCGAGCTGCTCGCCTGAGGCTCAAGCACACGCGCCAGCCGGTAGCGTGGCGCCCCATACAAGCAAATCAAGGGGGCAGGAATGAGCGAGCAGACGGCCGAGACACATCTCTCAGAGCGCGATGAGAAGCTCTGCGCGGAGTCGCGCTGGGACTTCTCAGACCTAAGCGCGGTCTTCGTCAACTGCACGCTCAAGCGCTCGCCGGAGGTTTCCAACACGCAGGGCCTCGCCGCGCACTCGATCGGCATCATGCGCCGCAACGGCGTGGCGGTCGAGGTCATCCGCGCCGTCGACCACGCGCTGCCCGCGGGCGTGCAGCCGGACATGACCGAACACGGCGCCGAACGCGACGACTGGCCGAAGATCTTCGCGAAGGTGATGGCGGCCGACATGCTCGTGCTGCTCTCACCGATCTGGCTCGGCGAGAAATCCTCGGTGTGCACTCGCGTGATAGAGCGCCTCTACGGCAACAGCCATCTGCTCAACGACGAGGGCCAGTACGCCTACTACGGCCGCGTCGGCGGCTGCCTGATCACGGGCAACGAGGACGGCGCCAAGCACTGTGCGATGAACATCCTCTACTCGCTGCAGCATCTCGGCTACACGATCGCGCCGCAGGCCGACTCCTGCTGGCTCGGGGAGGCAGGACCCGGTCCGAGCTACCTCGACCCGGGCTCCGGTGGCCCCGAGAATGACTTCACCAACCGCAACACCACGTTCCTGACCTGGAACATGCTGCACGTCACGCGCATGCTCAAGGACGCGGGCGGCATCCCCGCCTACGGCAACCAGCGCCCCGCCTGGGATGCGGGCTGTCGCACCGACTTCGATAACCCGGATTACCGCTAGGCGGCTTCGCCCGCCACGGCCGCCTCGCCCACCGCGTCGCGGCCGAGCTCGGCGAGCACCGCCGCCGCCGCGGAGTGCCCGGACTCGATCGCTCCGTCCATATAGCCGTTCCAGCGCACCGCCGTCTCCGCACCCGCCCAATGCAGCGCGCCGATCGGCGCGCGCAGCGCGGGGCCGTAGGAGGTCCATACCCCGGGCCCGAAGAAGCCGACGTAGCACCCGCGCGAGAACGGCTCCTCCGCCCACGCCTGCTCGAAGTAGTCCTGCGGGCTCGCCGCCCCAGGGCCATATAGGCGCGCGAAGCAGTCGAGCACCGCCGCGCGCCGCTCGGCCCCATCGACGCGCCCCAGGCGCCGCGCCTGCTCGCCCTCGAGGAAGCCGAGCAGCACACCGGGACGGCCGTCCGGAGGGGAGTTGTCGAACGTCACGCGCACCGGGCCGCGGTCGCTGAGTCCCTGGCCGCTGAGGCCCTGCTCGCGCCAGAAGGGCTCCTCATAGACCGCCATGCACTTGATCACCGTGCCCTGCGCGATGCGCTGGGTGAGCTGGTCGCGAAAGCCGGGCAGCGGCGGCTCGTAGGTGATGCGCCCGGCGAGCGTGGGAGGGAGCGCGAGGATCGCCCGCCGCGCCAGGAACGTGCCCTGGCCGGTCGCGATCTCGACGCGGTCCGCTGCGTGTGAGATCTCGCGCACGGGCGCCTGCAGCACGATGTCCTCGCCGAGACGCGCCCCGAGCTCGAGCGCGAGGCCCCCCGCGCCCTGCACGAAGCGGTCCTGCTGGGCACCGCCGTTCGTGCCGATCAGCTGGTCAAAGCCCCCTGCCGAGGCCGTGTAGAAGAGCATGTGCAGCAGCGAGATGTCCGCCGGCTCCGCCGCCCACACGGCCTCCACGGCGATCTCCAACAGCGTGCGCGCGCCGCGCGTGAGCGTGTTCGCCTCAAGCCACGACCAGAACGTCTGGCTGTCGAGCTCGCGCGCCCGCGGGGTGAGCCACGGCTCCTGCACCACGACGCGCTTGGCGAGGGCTTCGAGCTTGCGCTGCACGCGCAGCGTGTCGAGCAGCACGGCCGGGTTGATGTGGGGGATATCGCCGCGGTAGCGCTTGACGCGGCCCTTCCACTCGATCGCGTTCTCGCCCTGCGCGTAGGTCGGAAAGCTCTCCGCCCCGAGCTCTGTCGCGAGCGCCGCGAGGCGTGTCTGCGTCGGCCCCATCCACTGCCCGCCCACGTCGACCCAATGCCCGTCGCCGAGCGCCCGTCTGAGCAGGCGCCCGCCGACGCGCTCGCGCGCCTCGAGCACCTTCACCTCAAGACCCGACGCGCGCAGCCGTGTGGCGGCGCTGAGTCCCGCGAGTCCGGCCCCGACGACGAGCACGTCGGCGTCCGTGCGCATCAGCGCTGCAGCAGCTGGATCGTCTGGCCGAACGTCGTTTCAGGCATCGTCCAGAGGTGCCTGACGCCACCGAGGTCCACGGGCTCGTGCAGTTCGAAGCGCAGATCCGGCCCCGCGAAGCGCGCGCCGCTGCGGCGCAGGATCGCGGCGCTCGCGTCGAGGTCGGCGACCTCGTAGGCGACATGGTCGAGCACGACGCTATGCGTGCCGAGCCGCTTTTCCAAGAGCTCATCCTCGGTAAACGTGAACAGCTCGACGTTGCCTTCCCCTTCACCGAGGTACACGCCCCTCAGCGCGAACTGCGGGCGCTCGATCGGCCGCGCCCGCGCCAGGCCGAACATCGCCTGGAACTCCGCCGTGGCGGCCTCGAGGTCCGCCACCAGGTAGCCGACGTGATCGATCTTGCCGAGCATCACGACATCGTATGCGCGCCGGGGCGGCGGTGGCTAGTCCAGCGGTGTCGTGTAGGCGCCGCTGAGGCCGCCGTCGATCAGGAACGTCGAGGCGGTCACGAAGCTCGAGTCCTCGCTGGCGAGGAACAGCGCGCCCTTGGCGATCTCCGAGGCTTCTGCGAAGCGCCCCATCGGCACGTGCACGAGCCGGCGTTGGGCCTTCTCGGGGTCCTTCGCGAACAGCTCGCGCAGCAGCGGCGTGTCGACCGGCCCGGGGCAGAGCGCGTTGACGCGCACGCCGCGGCGCGCGAACTCCACACCCAGCTCGCGCGAGAGCGCGAGCACCCCACCCTTGGAGGCGGTGTAGGAGATCTGCGAGGTTGCGGCGCCCATCACCGCCACGAACGACGCCGTGTTGATCACCGAGCCGCGCGCGGGACCGTCGTTCTCCAGCAGGTGGGGGATGCCGTGCTTGCAGCACAGGAACACGCTGCGCAGGTTGACCCGCTGCACGCGCTCCCACGCCTCGAGCGTCGTCTCCAGCACCGAGCCGTCGTCGGTGGGGGAGATGCCGGCGTTGTTGAACAGGATGTCGATGCGCCCATACTCCTCGCGCACCCGCTCGAAGATCGCGCGCACCTGCTCCTCGTCGGTCACGTCCGCCTGCAGCGCCAGGTCGCCGGGAGAGTCGCTCCGCAGATCGACGCCCGCGACCGTCGCGCCCTCGGCGCGGAACAGCGCCACCGTGGCCGCGCCGATGCCGCCGCTGGCGCCGGTCACGACGCACACGCGGCCCGCGAGCCGCCGCCCTGTGCTCAGCTCGCCAGTGCTCATGGGCCCTCCGTGGCGTAGAAGATCGTCTTCAGCTCCGTGTAGGCCTCCAGCGCATGCGGCCCCAGCTCACGGCCGTAGCCGGACTGCTTGAAGCCGCCGAACGGCGTGCTCACGCGCACCGAGGTGTTCGCGTTGATCGACAGCACTCCCGTCTCCACGGCCCGCGCGACGCGCAGCGCGCGCGCGCCGTCGCGCGTCCAGATCGAGCCCGACAGCCCGTAGATCGTGTCGTTGGCGAGGCGCACCGCGTCGGCCTCGTCCGTGAACGGGATCACCGCCGCGATCGGGCCAAAGATCTCCTCGCGCGCGGCGCGCTGCCCGGGGTCCACCGGCGCGAGCACGGTCGGCGCGAACCAGAAGCCCGGACCCTCCGGCGCGCTGCCGGCGAACGCGATGGGGGCGCCGCCGTCGAGGAAGGAGGCGACGCTGTCACGCTGGGCCGCGGAGATCAGCGGTCCCATCTGTGTCGATTCGGCGAGCGGATCGCCGACGCGAATACCCGTGACGTGCGGCTCGAGCAGCTCCATGAAGCGCTCGAACACCTCCGCCTGCACAAGGATGCGCGAGCGCGCGCAGCAGTCCTGCCCGGCGTTGGCGAACACAGCGCCCGGCGCCGCGGCAGCGGCGGCCTGGAGATCGGCGTCGGCGAAGATGATGTTCGCGGACTTGCCCCCGAGCTCGAGTGTCACCCGCTTGATGCTCTGCGCGGCCGCCGCCGCGATCGAGCGCCCCACCTCAGTCGAGCCGGTGAAGGCGATCTTCGCGACGTCAGGATGCTCGACCAGGCGCTGCCCGCACGTGCGTCCCGGGCCCACGACGACGTTCACGACGCCCTCGGGCAGGCCCGCCTCGAGCGCCAGCTCGGCGAAGCGCAGCGCGCTCAGCGGCGTCAGCTCGGCGGGCTTCAGCACGACCGTGTTGCCCGCCGCGAGCGCGGGCCCGAGCTTCCAGGCGGCGATCGTCAGCGGAAAGTTCCACGGCGTGATCAGCCCCACCACGCCGAGCGGCTCGCGCACCGTGAAGGCCTGTCCGCCGGCGACGGGAATGGTGTCGCCGAGCAGGCGCTCGGGCGCGCCCGCGTAGTAGCGGAAGGTATCGACGACCATCGCCATCTCGCCGCGCGCATCGCCGATCGCCTTGCCCGCGTTGCGCGCCTCGAGCACGGCCAGCTCCTCGAGGTGCCCCTCGACGTTCTCGGCGAGCGCGCGCAGCGCACGTGCGCGCTCGGCCGGGGCGAGCC
>JACDGG010000017.1 GCA_013815355.1 Solirubrobacterales bacterium | reverse complement strand
ACGCCGAACAGCGCGATCCACGGGGAGGCAGCGATGCCGATCGCCCCGAGCGCCGCCGCGGCCACGATCGCGAACGGCAGCAGCGCGCGCGCTCCCACCGCCAAGCGCAGCGGGCGCGCGCACAGCACGAGCGCGCCCATCGAGACGATCATCGGCAACGCCGTGAGCTCCTTGATCGAGCCCATCAGCGCGTAGGCGTAGACGAGCGCCGGAACCGAAGCGACCGTGCCCGTCACGGCCGCGGGCCATCGCCCCAGCCCGACGCGCCGTGCGAGGAACGTCAGCACGAGCGCCACGAGGCTGAGGTCCAACGCCTGGAAGATGCTGTAGAGCCAGATCACCTCCTGCCCGCTCAGCCACCCCAGCGAGGCCATGACGCCGTGCGCCCCCGAGGGATAGCCCGTGCCGAAATACGCGGCGAGCGTCGTGCCGTAGGCGGGCAGGCCCGTCGAGAAGTGGTGCGCGTGGTGCAGTAGCCGCTCGGCGCCGGCCATCTGGATCGCGCCCGTCGTGTCCAGCAGATAGCCGGAGAACGTCGGCCTCCCCGACACGATCACCGGGGCCGCGACGAGCAGGTAGGTGGCGAGCGCCGCCGAGATGCCCCACCACCAGCCGCCCGGCCGCCCCCGCCAGCGGGCGCGCAGCACATCGCGCCCGAGCGCGAAGCCAAGCAGCGCGAGGGCGAGCAGGATCAGCGGCGTCAGCGGGGCGGTCGGCCCCCACCAGGTGGTGAACTGCGAGACGCTCACGAGCGCGCCGAAGCCGAAGGGCATCAGCAGCAGCGCGGGCATGCGCGTACCCGTCAGGCGCTCCACGAGCACGCCGCAGCCGAGCGAGAGGCCCCAGAACAGCAGCGGGAAGAGAACTACGACGGCTAGGAAGTGCATCCGGTCGACGTGCCCGCGCTAGGCGGACCGCTGACCCCGTCGCAAACCGAGGATGCTCAGCAGAAACGCCGAGAAGAAGATCTGGATACCGACGATCAAAAGCGAAGCCGCCACCACAGCCAGGCGTTCGTCGGCGAGCGAGCCGAAGCCGTGGGCGACCCATGTCGCGATGATCACGCCGCCGAGCGCCAGACCGACGAGCAGGAAGGCGCCCCCGAGCAGGAGCCCGTGCTCGAGGCGAAAGCGCGAGCGCATGCGATCGAACCACGGATCGCGCTCACCCATGAAGTAGGTCCCGTAGGCGTGGGCACAGAGCCCGAGTGCGAGCACCTGCGTGCCGACGATCATCAGCAGCGTGCCGCCGATCAGAGCGTGCAGGCCCCACGCGCGGCCGAAGAAGTCGATGCCGGACTCCACCCACACCACGATCAGCGTGCCGACGCCCGCGAGAGCCATACCCGGCACGATGAACAGGTGGTTGGGACTGTGCACTAGCAGGAAGCGCAGGTGGCGCCAGCCGTCGCGGAAGCTCGACAGCTTCGACTCGCCGCCGCGCGGGTGGTATTCGATCGGGAACTCCGCGATCTTCAGGTTCTCCTTGGATGCGCGAATCACCATCTCGGAGGCGAACTCCATCCCGGTCGTGCGCAGATCCAGGCGCGGCAGCACGTCGCGGCGCACGGCGCGCATGCCGCAGTGCGCGTCTGAGATGCCGGTGCGGAAGAAGAGGTTGAGCAGGCCGGTGAGGATCGGGTTGCCGACGTAGCGGTGCAGCCACGGCATCGCCCCCGGCTGGATGTTGTCCATGCGGTCGCCGATCACCATCTCGGCGCCCTCGTCCAGCGCGGCCACGAAGCGGGGGATCTCGTCGAAGTCGTAGGTGAGGTCGGCGTCGGCCATCACGATGTAGCGGCCCCTGGAGGCCGCGAAGCCCGCGAGATAGGCGCTGCCGTAGCCGCGCCGCGGCTCCACGACCACGCGCGCACCGGCCTGCTCGGCCAGGCGCGCCGAATCGTCCTCGGAGTTGTTGTCCGCGACCACGACCTCGCCGCTTACGCCCATGCGCACGATCGCTTCCATCGCCGCCACGACGCACGTCTCGATGTTCTCGGCCTCGTTCAGGCAGGGAATCACGACCGAGACGACAGGGGCGTCGGCATCCTGAGAGTCGGTCCCGGTGGGCGAGATGCGTGGGGCGAGTGTGCTCATCGGCTCGTGATCGTGCGCCGAGCTCGAGGACTCGGATCTCCACGTTCCTCCGTTATAACGCCTGAGAGGGCGGAAAGTGGCGCTGCAATCCGAGCGCCGCGAGATGAGATGCTAGCGGGATGCGCATCTGCCTCGTCTACGACTGCCTGTTCCCCTACACCGTGGGCGGGGCCGAGCGCTGGTATCGCAACCTCGCCGAAGCGCTCGTCGCGGAGGGTCACGATGTCACCTACCTGACGCTGCGCCAGTGGGATCGCGGCCAGACGCTCGAGCTCGATCCGCGCATCCGGGTGGTGAGCGCGGGTCCTCGCATGTCGCTCTACACGGCCGGAGGGCGGCGGCGCATCCTGCCGCCGCTCGTGTTCGGGCTTGGTGTCCTGGCTCACCTGCTGCGCCTCGGCCGGCGCTACGACGTGGTGCACATCTGCTCGTTCCCCTACTTCTCGCTGCTCGCCGCCGCGCTCGCGCAGCCGCTCGCGCGCTTCTCGTTGATGGTCGACTGGTTCGAGGTGTGGAGCGACTCCTACTGGCGCGACTACCTCGGCGGCCTCGGGGGGGCCCTCGGCGCACTCGTGCAGCGGCTGTGCGCGCGCGTTCCCCAGCACGCCTTCTGCTTCTCACGCCTGCACGCCGGTCGCCTGCGCGCGGAGGGGCTGCGCGGAGAGATCACGGTGCTGCGCGGCCTCTACGCGTGCGCGGCGCAGCCGGCTGCGCCGCGGGCGGCCGATCTACTCGTGCTGTCGGCCGGGCGTCTGATTCCCGAGAAGCAGCCCGCACTCGGCGTGGCGGCCATCGCACTAGCGGCGCGCGAGATCGAGGGCCTGCGCGGCGAGTTCCTCGGGGACGGGCCCGAGCGTGGCGCTCTCGAAGCCGCCATCGCCGAGCATGGCCTGCAGGATGTGGTGAGCGCCCCGGGCTTCGCAGACGGCGAGGTCGTCGAGGCGGAGATGCGCCGCGCGCTGTGCATGCTCGTGACCTCCCGCCGCGAGGGCTACGGCATGGTCGTGGTCGAGGCCGCCGCGCGTGGAACCCCGAGCGTCGTGCTCGCGGGCGAGGACAACGCTGCCACCGAGCTGATCGTGGAGGGAGTCAACGGCACGATCGCCAGGCCCGACGACGCCCACGGCGTCGCCGCGGCGATCCTGCGCGTGCACGAGGCGGGGGACGCCCTCAGGCGGAGCACCGTCGCCTGGTATGCGCAGCAGGCCGAGACGCTGTCGGTGGACTCCTCGCTGGACACCGTGCTCGCCTGCTATGGAGCCGCCGATGGCCCAAAGGCCGGACGAACCCCGTAGGCTTGCGCGCGTGACTGCTCAGGCCTCGCCGCCGATGCTCCGCAAGCTCGCCTCGACGGTCGTGCCGGACGTAGGCAAGCGTGCGATCGATAGGGCCCGCGCACGGCGCTTCCTACGTCGCATCGGCCCGATCAACGACGAGTTCGTGGCCCGCTACGGGCTCGAGGTCCGCCGCGGCCCGTTCGCCGGCCTGCGCTACATGTCGGGCCAAGAGCACGTCTCGGGCCACCTCATAACGAAGCTCGTGGGCACCTACGAGCGCCAGATCTACCCGTGGTTTGAGGAGTGGATCGCGAGCGAGCTCGACCTCGTGATCGATGTGGGCTGCGCGGAGGGCTTCTACGCGGTCGGCCTCGCGCGTGCGATGGCGGGCGTGCAGGTGCGCGCCTACGACACCTACGAGCCGGCGCGGCGCGACTGCGCCGAGCTGGCTCAGACCAACGGTGTGCAGGACCGCGTCACGATCGCCGGTACGTGCACGCCGCAGACGCTCGCCGCCGTGTCGGAGAAGCGCGTGGCGCTGCTCAGCGACTGCGAGGGCTACGAGAAGATCCTGCTCGATCCCGAGAAGGCGCCGAGCCTGCGCCACTGGTCGATCATCGTCGAGCAGCACGACCTCAACGATCCGACGATCAGCGCGACGATCCGGGAGCGCTTCGGCGCCTCGCACGAGATCGAGGTCGTCGAGTACGTGCCACCGAGCAGCGAGGGCGTCCCGGAGCTCGATTGGCTCTCGCAGGAGCACAAACAGCTTGTCCTCGCCGAGCGCCCGCTGCCGATGAGCTGGGCGATGCTGCGGCCCCGCGAGCCACTCGTCTAAGAACCGGCAGGCGTCCGCTCAGCCGCGGCCGGGCTGCGCGCCGAGCGCGCGCTCGTAGCTCGCGAGCGTGCTCAGCGCCGTCTGCTCCCAGGTGAACTGCGCCGCGCGGGTGCGACCGGCGCTGCTCAACCGCGCGCGCAGCTCAGCGTCCTCGAGCAGGCGCAGGAGCGCCTCGGCGATCGCGGGCTCGGCGGCGGGGTCGAACAGTAGCGCCGCCTCTCCGGCAATCTCGGGCAGGGAGGACGCGTTCGAGCACGCGACGGGCACGCCCCGCGCCATTGCCTCGAGCACGGGCAGGCCGAAGCCCTCATACAGGGAGGGGAACACGAACGCCTCGGCGGTCACCCAAAGACCCTCCAGCTCCGCGGGCGAGACCCAGGAGGGAAAGCGCACGTCCTCGCTCACGCCCAGCTGCGCGGCGCGCTCGCGCAGCTCCTGCTCGTGCCAGGTCCGGTAGCCCGGCAGCACGAGCACGGGGCGGCGCTCGGGGGGAATCCTGGCGAGCGCGCCGATCAGAGCCAGGAGGTTCTTGTGAGGGCGCTTCGCCGAGAGGCTGAGCAGCAGCGGCCGCGAGCCCAGCTCGAAGCGCGCGCGGGTCTGCTCCTCGGTGAGCGGCTCGGCGCGGCGCACCGCCCCCAGGCCGAGCGGCACCACGTCGATACGCTCGCGCGCGATCCCCAGCAGCTCGATCAGATCGTCGCGCGTGCTGCGCGAATCGGCGATCACGCGGTCCGAGCGCCGCGCCGCCTGCGGCACGAGCACCTTCATGCCCTGCTCGCGGATTCCGGAGTGCGCCTCGGGGAAGCGGGCGTAGATCAGGTCGTGGATCGTCACGACGCGACGGAAGCGCCCCCACAGCGGCGCCGTCGAGGCGAGGCTGTGCACGAGCTCGACGCCGGCGCGCCGCGCCAGGCGCGGCAATAGCGCCTGCTCGCCGAGCACCCACTGCACGCGATTGCGCGCATTCACGGGCACCGTCACCGTCGGCATCTCGCGCCAGGGCCCGTCGGCGGCGCCCGCCTCGCGGTTCACGAACGCCGTGAAGCGCATGTGCGCGGGCGCCTGCGCCAGCAGGGCCGGAATCAGCTCGCGCGCCGCCACCTCCATGCCGCCCGTCTCGCCGGGCACGAGGAAGATCAGGTTGAGGGCCACGTGGATCGGGTGTGGCGGCGCGGGCGCGGCCCGCGGGCTCTGCTCGGCTGCCATCTCGGCTACTGCGAGCCCGCGGCCGCGAGCAGCGCGTCGACGTCGGGAGAGCAGAGCAGCTCGACGCTCGCACGCACGCGCTCCTGCGGCCAGTCCCACCAGCGCAGCTTCAGCAGCCCCTCGATCTGCTCGTCGCTGAAGCGCCGGCGCACCTCGCGCGCCGGGACTCCCGCCACGATCGCGTAGGGGCGCACGTCGCGCGTGACCACCGCCCGCGTCGCGATCACAGCGCCGTCGCCGATCTTGACCCCGGCGAGGATCAGCGCCTCGGCGCCGATCCAGACGTCGTTGCCCACGGTGATGTCGCCCGCCGGTCGCGGGTGGCCGTCGCTCCACGCGCCCGGCATGTCCCAGAGGATGCGGAAGGGAAAGGTGGAGACCCAGTCCGGACGGTGGTTGCCGCCGAGCATGAACCTGACGCCGAAGGCGATCGAGCAGTAGTCGCCGATGTCCACGCGCCCGCGCTCGCCGCGCCTGTATTCGATGCGGTATTCGCCGTTGGTGTGCGGCCCGATCGTGGCGCGCCCGCCCGCGACGGCCTCGCTCGGCGAGAGCGCCCCGAACAGCTCGCCCGTGAGCGGATCGATCGCGCCCGCGCTGCCGACCAGCTCCCTGGCGCGCACGAGCGCCCGGCGCAGCACACGTTGCGCCTGTGCGCGTTCCATCGCCGGAAGGCTAGCGATCGGCGATCGCTCCAGCCGGGCAGGGGAATGTGCAACGCTCCTCGGCGTTGAAGGCACCTGCGGGGATGATCGGTATCGATGCGCGCGCCGCCGCCGAGGTAGGAGCGGGACGCGGCAGGGTCGTGCGCGAGCTGCTGCGCGCGCTGGCCGCGCGGGAGGACGACGGGCACCGCTACATCCTCTACGCGCGCGAGAAGTGGGCCGAGGAGACGCTCGACGCGCGCTTCCAGTGGCGCCTGATCGCGGCGCGCGATCCTTGGTGGCATGCGCTGAGCGCCCGCGCCGCCAACCGCGAGTGCGCCGCATTCCTCTCCTCGAACTCATATCTGACGGTGTGGTTCCTGCGCATACCGGCGGTGCCGATCGTCTATGACCTGACCACCTTCGCACCCTCGATGCGCCCGAATCGCCGCTCGACGCTGATCGAGCGTGCGACGCTCGGATATGCGCTGCGGCGCTCGACGGCGGTGCTCGCGATCTCCCAGGCCACGGCCGACGCGCTGATCGAGCACTTCCCTGGGGCCGCCGCCGATACCGTGGTGGCGCCGCTCGGCGTCGCCTCGGGCCTGGGCTCGGCGCCGAACCCCGCCGAGGCCGCGCAGCTGCCCTCCGCGGGCTTCGTCCTCGCGGTCGGCACGCTCGAGCCACGGAAGAACCTGCCGCGCCTCGTCGCCGCCTACAGCTCGCTCGATGCAGACATGCAGCGACGCCATCCGCTGGTCGTGGTCGGCGCGCTGGGCTGGGATACCGGCGAGACGCTCAGTGCCCTGCGCTCGCTGGGGGATCGCTGCACACTGCTTGGCTACGTCTCAGATGCCGCGCTGGCCGAGCTCTACCGCCGCTGCGCCACGTTCTGCTACCCCTCGCTCGGCGAGGGCTTCGGCCTGCCCGTGCTCGAGGCAATGGCAGCCGGCGCGGCGGTCATCACCTCGAACATCTCCTCGCTGCCCGAGGTCGGCGGCGACGCCGTCGAGTACGTCGATCCCGACCGCGTCGCCAGCATCGCGGACGGCCTGCGCCACGTCCTCGGCGATGAGGCGCACCGCGCCGATCTGGCCACGCGCGGGCGGGCGCGGGCGAGCGAGTTCTCGTGGGAGCGCTTTGCCGCCACCACGCTCGCGACGCTGGACACGGCCGCGGCCACCCGGCGCGCCGATCGCGCTTGAGGGACTGAGAGACTCACGAGATGAGCGCAGGCTCCCCCGGCGAGCTCGCCGAAGTCATCCCCGACGGTGACATCCTCGCCTCGCGCGAGGCGGGCGGGCGATTCCTCCGGGGCGGCGGAATGCGGGTACTCGCCTACGGCTCCGGCCTGCTCGTGGGGCTCGCCTCCACACCGCTCGTGACGCGTCACCTCGGTCCGGTCGACTGGGGGCACTTCATTACCGTCACCTCGCTGATCTTCATCGTCGCGGCGCTCACCGAGGGAGGCGTCGGCAACCTCGGCGTCCGCGAGCTCTCGATCGGCGACGACGCCTCGCGCCGCTCGTTCATGAGCAACCTGCTCGGGCTGCGGATCGCGCTGTCGCTGCTCGGCGCCGCCGGGGCGATCGCCTTCACGTTCGCCGCCGGCTATCCGAGCGTGCTCGTCGAGGGCACGGCGCTCGCGTGCGTGAGCCTGCTGCTCCAGGGCGTGCAGGCGACGCTGGGGGTGGCGTTGACCGCGCGGCTGAGGCTCGGCTGGCTCGCGGTCATGGACTTCACGGCGCAGTTCATCACGGCCGCGTTCATGGTCCTCTTGGTGCTGGCCAAGGCGCCGCTGTTGCCCTTCTACACGGTCGCGATCCTCACCGCCGGGGTCAGCCTCGTCCTGGTCACGAGCCTCGTGCACAACGAGGTGAGCCTGCGTCCCGCCTTCTCGCTGAGCGGATGGCGCACGCTGATGTCGGACTCGATCGTCTACGCCGCTGCGACCACGCTCGGGATCGTCTACTTCCGGATCGTCGTGATCGCGATGTCGCTGCTTGCCTCGCGCACGCAGACCGGCTATTTCAGCCTCTCCTTCCGCATCCTCGACATCATCAACGGCATCCCCTGGCTGCTCGTGGCCTCGGCCTTCCCGATCCTCGCGCGAGCCGCCCGTGACGACGACGAGCGCCTCCGCTACGCCCTGCAGAGGCTGTTCGACGGCGGCCTCGTCGTGGGCGGCTTCGTCTCGCTGTGCGTGATCATCGGCGCGCCGTTCGCGGTCAAGGTCATCGGCGGCGCGAAATTCGACCCCTCGGTCGAAGCGCTCCAGATCATGGGCGCCGGCATCATCGCCACCTTCCTCGTCGCGATCTGGTCCTTCGCCCTGCTCACGCTGCGGCTGTACCGCGAGCTGATCCTCGTCAACGGCGGCGTGGTCGCGCTCGCGGTCGCCCTCAGCGTGCTGCTGATCCCCTCCCACCAGGCGAGCGGCGCCGCGGTCGTGACCGCGAGCCTCGAGGTCGTGCTGGCAGGCGCCTACGTCCTCGTGCTCGCGCGGCGCCGGCCCGACCTGCGCCCCTCGCTGCGAGGGGTCCCGCGCGTCGGCCTGGCGCTTGCCGCCGGGCTCGGTGTGGCGGCGATACTGCCCGTGCATCCACTGATCGCGGTCGCCGCCGGAGGCCTGACGATGCTGGCAGGCTTGCTCGCGCTCGGCGCGCTCCCGGCGGAGTTCCTGCAGGCGCTTCGCCGGCGCCCGGCAGGCTAAGGTAGCCCGATGGGAAGCACGATCCCGCTCGACTCCCCGAAGTCCGAGACCTACTACGAACTGTCGCGCTCGGAGACGCTCGCGCACCTGCCCAAGCCCGTCGGGCGCGTGCTCGACATCGGCTGCGCCGGCGGCGGCGCGGCGGCGCTCCTGCGCGCGGGCGGCGCCACCTGGATCACCGGCATCGAGATGCTGGCAGAGCCGGCGGCGATCGCAGCCAAGGTCTACGACCAAGTGCTCGTGGGCGATGCGCTCAGTGAGCTGCCCAACGCGCAGGGGCCGTTCGACACGATCCTCTGCTACGACGTGCTCGAGCACATCTACGACCCCCTCGCGGTTATCCGCGCACTGCGCGGCGTGGCCGCGCCGAACGGGCGGCTGCACATCTCGGTGCCGAACGCGAGCCACATCACGCTGCTGCGTGATCTCATCCTTAGGGGCACCTTCGGCTACCAGCCCGCCGGGCATCGCGACGCGACACACGTGCGTTGGTTCACCCGTCGCGACATCGTCGCGATCGTCGGCGAGGGCGGCTGGCACGTGGACTCCGTCGCTCACTCCCAGCTGCATCGCTCGCGCTTGTTGCACAAGCTCTCGCGCGGGCGCTCGACGGAGTTCCTGGCCGGCCAGTGGTACGTGCTGGCACGCAACCGCACGTAATGGACGACATCGACGTGTCCGTGTGCGTGCCGGCCTATCGCGCGCACTCCGAGCCCAACCTCGCGACGCTCGCCGAGACCATGGAGCGCGCCCTGGACGGGCTCAAAGGCGAGCTGGTCGTGGCGCTCAACGGGATCTCCGCCGCCGGGGCGGGCGCCCCCGCATGGGCCAAGACGGTGGATCTCGGGATGAACCGCGGAGTCTCGCCCGGCTGGAACGCGGCCGCGGCTCAGGCGCGCGGGAACGTGCTGGTGTTCTCAAACGACGACGTCCTGCTCGGGCAGCGCTCGCTGCGGCTGATGCACGACGCGCTCGTGGCCCACGAGGACGCGGGTGTGGTCGGCCCGGACGGCACGCGCTGGGACTTGAGCGTACCCAAGCACCTGGAGTGGCTCGACCTCTCAGAGCGCGCGCCCGGCGAGGTGCAGGAGTGCGATGTCGTCTCCGGTTTCCTGTTCGCGGTGCGCCGCGAGGTGCTGCAATCGCTCGGCGGCTTCGACGAGGCCTACGCGCCCTGCTCGATGGAGGAGGTCGACTTCTGCACCGACGTGCGCAAGCGCGCCGGCCTGCGCTGCTTCGCGGTGGCGGGGGTGGAGACCGAGCACGAGTACGGCATCTCCGTCAGCCGTCCCTGGAAACTCATCCGCCACAGCGGCCGCGTCGAGCTCCTGCGCTCGATCCACGTCCGCAACGTGCGCCATTTCCGCGAGAAGTGGCGCGGCGTCGTCTGATCCGCAAACGCCCGCGCTGACGTTCAGCCGGACGCGTCGCCGCCGAAGCTAGGAGCCGGCGCTGCGCCTGTAGAGGACGTCGGCGGGGCTCAGCTCCTCGACCGCCTCGTAGCGCTCGCCGAGCACCTCCTCGACGGCTGCGCGCCCGCCCCCGCCCGCGACCTCGATCAGCAGCCAGCTGGGGCGATGGCGATCGAGATCCAGGCCGCGCAGGGCCGGCGCCTCAAAGCCCTCGAGATCGAGTGAGATGAAGTCGATCGCGCCGATGCCGGACTCCGCCAGCACATCGTCGAGCGTGCGCGCCGGAACCTGCACGGCGTAGGTCTCGGCCTCTTCCAGCGCGCGACGCTCCATCTCCGGCTCCGAGCCCGCGATCAGCGAGCGCAGATCGGAGTAGGTCATGGTCACGTGCTCATCGGGAAAGCCGTGTTCCACGAGCGCGCAGTTGTGCACGACCGAGCGCGTGCGCAGGCGCCGGCACTCCGCGCTGAGCGTGGGGATGCCCTCGACCAGCACGCCGCTCCAGCCCTTGAAGCGCTCAAGGTAGTAGGTGTTGCTCCAGGTGTAGCCGTCGTTGGCGCCCGCCTCCAGGAAGGTGCCGCTCGCGGGCAGGTGGCGTTGCAGCTTGGCGTCGATGCCGTTGAAGCCGGGCCTGGAGTAACGGGGCGAGCCGGCCGCCTCGAACAGGCGCCGCCTCGCGTGTACGAGCCGCTTGCGCGTCTGGCGATCGCGCAGCGGGGTGCGGCTGAGAAGTGTCTTGTGCGCGCGCTCGCGAAGGCTCATGGCCATGTCGAAGCGGTTCTCCTCGACCGGCGCGAGACTACTATACGGCCCGTGCCTTCCCTGCCGGTGACGCTCTGCATCAGCACCCGCAACGCCGCGCCGCTGCTGGGCGGCTGCATCGACAGCGTCCGCGACTGGGTCAGCGAGATCGTCATCGTGGACATGGAGAGCAGCGATGAGACGCTCGATATCGCCCGCTCCTACGGCGCCACCGTCGTGCAGGTTCCGGCAGCCGGCTGGGCCGAGCCGGGCCGGCAGTCCGGCATCGACGCGGCCACGCAGCCCTGGGTCCTCGTCCTGGACGCGGATGAGCGGGCGGCGCCGGGCATGCAGGCGCTCGCCGCCGCTTGCGTCGCGCGCGAGGACCTCGCCGGCATGCAGCTGCCGCGGCAGAACTTCCAGTTCGGCTGGTGGGTCCCCGGCTCGGGCATCTGGCCGGACTGGCAGCTGCGCCTGTTCCGCCGCGAGCGCACCACCTGGGGCGGAGAGCGAACGCACGAGGGACCCAAGGTCGACGGCACGGTCGAGCACGCGCCGATGCTGGTGGAGAACGCGATCGTCCATCACAGCTTCAGCTCGATCGGCGACTGGATGGCGAGCGCCAACCGCTACACCGATCTCGAGGCCGAGCGTCTGACGGGCTCCGGCCGGCGCCCGAGCCTGCTGCGACTGGCCGCGGTGCCGACGGCGCGCTTCCTTCAGGACTACGTGGCCAAGCGCGGCTACCGTAGCGGCCGCTACGGTCTGGCGGTCGCACTGATGTCGCTGTGCTATTGGCTGCTGGCCGAGCTCAAGGTCTGGGAGCGCTCGCTGGCCCAGGAGCCGCCGACTCGCGACGCGGTCGCCGAGGCGCCGATCAGGAAGTGAGCCGGGCGTGCCAGGCGCGCTCGTAGGTATCAAGCGTGAGCTCGGCGGTGGCCATCCAGGAGAAGGCGCCAGCGCGCTCGTGCCCGGCTGCGACCAGGCGCGTGGCGAGCGCTCGATCGCCGAGCAGGTCGAGCACCGCGGCCGCCATCTCCTCGACGCGCAGCGGATCGAAGTACCGCGCGCCGTCGCCGGCGACCTCGGGCATCGCCGAGACGTTCGAGCACGCCACCGGCACGCCGCGCAGCATCGCCTCGAGGACCGGCAGGCCGAACCCCTCGTTGAGCGACGGCAGCACGAAGCAGCTGGCCGCGTCATACAGCCCCTCGAGGTCGGCGGCGTCGACATGAGGCGGGAAGGCGACGTTCGCGCCGAGCCCGAGGCGCGCGGCGAGGGCCCGCAGCTCCTGCTCGTGCTCGGTCGGGCGACCCACGAGGACGAGCTTCGCCGCCGGCTCGCGCTCGGCGACGAGCGCCATCGCCTCCACGAGGCGTGCCAGGTTCTTGTGGACCTTCTTCGCCGAGACCGCGAGCACGATCGGCCCAGAGCCGAGCTGCAGGCGTCTGCGTAGCTCCTGCTCGGGCGTCGGCGCGGCGTGAGGCTCCACGCCGGGTCCGAGCGGCACCACGTCGATGCTCGCGGGAGAGACCCCCAGGTATCTGACGATCTCCTCGGCGCTCGCCTGCGATATCGCGATCAGCCGGTCGGCGCGGCGCGCGATCTGCGGGACGATGAGCCGCCACAGGCGCATCGTTCCTGAGTGATCCTGATCCGGAGCAACGATCCAGATCACGTCGGGCAGCATCACGACATTGGCCGCGCGCGTCTTCAGCGGCGCGGTGAAGGCGACACTGTGCAGCAGCTCCACGCGCCGCCCTGCGAGCACGCCGAGCACAGTCATCTCCGCGACCGCCTTCAGTCCGCGCAGGCCGATCAGCGGGTGGGTCACGATCTCGACTTCGCCGCTCCAGGGCTCCCGCCTGAGCTGCTCAGCTCCGCCTGGGCTGCAGAACAGGCTGAAGCGCGTTCGCGGCGCCAGTCGCACCAGCTCGGGAACGACCGCGCGCACGTAGGTCTCAAGGCCGCCCATCGGTGGCTCGAGGAACACGGCGTTGACTCCGATGCGAGACGGCAGGCGGGGGCTCACGCCCGTGCACGGTAGCGGCGCACCCTCATCCGCGCACCGCCGCCGAGGCGCCGAGAACTTCACCCGCGGGCCCGAGCGCCTGCACGGCGAAGTCTGCGTTCCTGGGCACCGCCACCGCCGTCTCGAAACCTGCAGCGGGCGCCGCGGTGAGCGCGGCGAGGGCTGTGGGAGTTGGCCCACCGAGCACGCGCCACGAGCTCATCCCCGTGGCGCCGTTCCAGCTCATGTAGAGCATGGAGACCGCGCCGCTGGTCTTGACCGCGAGCTTCGGCGCCGCCGCCGGTGTGGCGCTCCAGGGAAAGCGGTACGCACGGTAGGACTGACCCGGCGCGGGGAAGTGCCCGTCGAGGAGGATCTGCCCGGTGGTGGCGAATTCGGTGAAGTAGGGGTCTTCGCCCCAGCCCACGAACGAGTTGCCGTTGGCGAGCGTCTGGTCGTTGCCCTGGCTGCCCGTCAGCAGGCCCGGGATGCGCACGTAGCGGCCGAGCAGCTTGACGCTCTTGTGCTTCCAGTCGATCTGCTCGTGGATCAGGCGCGACTGCGAGTGGGCCTTGGGCACGGCGCCGTTGTCGAAGATCGTGAGCGTGTGGTCGGGCTGCCAGCGCACGTCGTGCTGGTAGGCGGTGCCGGTGCCGGGACCCATCTTGAAGCTCGAGCGCTTGCCGCCCAGATGCCACATGACCGTGCCGCTGACATGGTCGACCTCGTAGGCCGCCCAGGTGTTGCGCGAGGAGACGATGAAGTTGCCATCGCCCCAGCTGTCCTCGGAGATCGAGTTGATGTGGAAGAAGTCCCACGGCTGCCCGGTGCTCGGGGGGTGCGTGTAGGAGTCGCGAAGGTCGACGTGACCGTAGGCGTGCCACTCGAACATCACGAGGCCCGTGGGGATATCGATCTCCTGCAGCAGCGAGTCCTGCAGGGCGCCGTTGCGCGAGCCGCCCACGGAGGAGAGATCGGTGTCGATCAGCGTGTAGGCGGTGATGAACGCCGAGCCCTGGGGGGTGATCTGCAGCTCATGCAGGTCGGCTTCATAGCCGTTGCCCGCCGAAACCGTGCCCACGCGCTGGTAGGCGGCGTTGTAGATCTCATCGTGACCGAAGCCGACTCCCAGCGTCGTCGGGATGTGCCCCTGCCACCAGACGAGCACCGGCTGGCCGCGATAGCTCTCGACCTGGAGATCGGCGGCGACCTCGCCGCTCGGGACCACGAGGTTCCAGATCAGCTTGCCGGCGCCGTCGATGATCATCGGACCCGACTGTCCGAGGCCGTGGGTCGGTGTGATGAACACATCGCCCACGCTCGCCACCGGCGAGGAGGCGGTGATCGCGATCTTTGGCGGATGCAGCGAAGGCTCTGAGACAAAGCTCTGGACGGTGCCGCCCCGCGCCTGCCCGGGAGGACCGGTGGCGGGTGCGCGGTAGCCGGAGAGGCGCGCCACCGTGAAGCTCGTTCTGACCCTGCGCGTATGCCCGCGCGGGCCGGCCAGCGCGCTCACCCTCACCCGCTCGCCCTGTGCGAAGCCTACGCTCGGGAGGAAGCTCGCACCGGCGCTGCTCGCATAGGAGCGCAGCTTGCCGCTGTGCCCGCCCGAGCTCGAGCCGACCACGGAGATATGCGTGATTTCGCTCGCGGGCACGCCGAGGAAGCTGATCTGGGTCTGGGGCGAGGCATCCGGCGTGCCGTTGAGGGGCGAGATCGCGAGTGTGCGCGCGCCGGCGCTCGCCACAGCGGCCACGGCGGTGGCCGCGAGCAGCGCGACGCTCAAGCGCAGCGTGCGCCCCACGATCCTCCCCAGCGTCGCTCCGATCGCCCTCATCCTCCGCCTCTCCAGTCGAGCTGCGCCCACCGCCCCGGAAAGCGGGACTTGATAGCAGCAGCTACCCAATACGCGACGTACCCGTAACACCCTGCTGCCCGCGAGGTAGCGGCTGCTTGGCGCAACCCTTACCCGATGCGCCCGCTCAGCTACCGCTCGCGCACCGCCAGCACACGCGAGACTCCGGCCACGAAGGGATAGTCCGACTCTGCTTCGCACAGCACGCGGAACTGGTAGAGCGCCGGCCCGGGGAACTTGAAGCGATAGCGCGCCCGATAGCGCCCCTTCGCGTCGGTGCGCACGACCTTGAACTCGATCCACGATCCCCCCGGCGAGCGCGCCTCCAGGACGAGCTGCTTTCCGCCCGCAGGGATCGGATGACCGCGGAGCTGCCCGCGGAAGAAGATGCTCTGCCCGACCGCGGCCGTGCGCGGTGTGACGCTCAACAGCACCCCAGCGCGGACTCGCAGCATGAGCGCGCCCGTCGCCACCGGGCTGAGATCGCCGAGATGCGCACGGTAGGCGAAGCGCACCGTGCGGGAGGAGATCCTCGCGGGCAGCCGCACGGTGAAGCTTCCGTCTCGAGCAGTGCGTGCAGCTGCCATCGCGACGGGTCGCCCGCCCGCGGCCGGCGTCGCCTGCACGTCGATCTGCGCTTCAGAGATCGGGACGCCTCCCGGACCCGTCAGCTGGCCCGTGATCAGCGTGCGGCCGGCGAACGCGCGCGTCAGGCGTGAGCTGCGGCCGTGCTTCCAGCGCACCGACAGCTTCGCCTGCGTCGTCGCGTTGACCCCGTTCGCCGGCCCCGGCACTCCCGGCGCGGGTGGGTTGTAGAAGCTCACGACGCGATCCAGCACCGCGGCGCCATTGCCCGCCGCGTCGATCACGGCGACGGTGAGACGGTGCGTGCCATTGGCGATGCGCGTCGTGTCCAGCGCAACGTCAGCGCCCACCGACGCGGGGCAGGGCTGCAGGTAGAGGAACGCTGGCGCTCCGTCTGTGGTCTGCCCCACATCGCGGCACTTCCCTCCGGCTTCATCCACCACCGTCCGCTGCACCACCTGACCATCCACGCTGAAGATCGCCTCATAGATGCCCGCCCCCGGGTCCGACGCGTTGAAAGTCAGCGCGCTTCTGCCCGTGAGCGTCGGCGCGCTCGCCAGTTCGCCGCCGGCATTCGTGGCAGTGGGGCCAGCGGTCTGTTCGAGCGTGAGGTCGGCCGCGTAAAGGTAGACGACCGCGGCGTAGCCGTTGGGGTCGCCTTTGCCGGTTGGGCATTCGTAGTTCGTTATCCCGCCGCATGTTGCGGACATTGTCAATGGGAAACCCAGGCTGGAGGCGGGCACGGCGACACTGTTTGCTGGCGCGAAAGGATCGCCGATGACACCTCGTTCGAGGCATTCGCCGAGGAACGAGCACTGATCGAAAGGCGGCTTTGCCGCAGGCCCTGCGAGCTTGAACTGGTAGCCCGCGTTGAATGCGCCGCCGCCCTTCGTGTTACCCGCGCGCCATAGCTTCGTCGCCACCACCGAGGTACTTGCCGATGCCTTCAGTGTCCACGTGCTCACATCCGATTCTGCCGTCCGCGTCCCCTGGTCACTCAGCGCGGCCACAAGTGCACCCCCAGGCTTCCCACACGTATTCAGCGCATAGGACTGAGGGCCGACGACCGACCCCGTCCACCCATCGACAGGCGCGCTTTCCCCGGCCGGGGTCCGGCACGAGTACACATGGAAACGTCCCGCGATGGCGCTCGGGGAAGAAGCGGCGAGCGCGGCGGCGAGCAGGACCGAGGACAACGTGGTCATCCGTATCGCCCGCATCGATATCCATTCGAAGAACCGGACCATCACAACCCTATGTCGCTCCGGGACGCGTAATGCCCCCCCTGCGAATTATCTCACGTTGTGGGCCCTACAACAAGAACCGAACCGGCAGCTCCGCGAGCCCGTAGATGCCCGAGACCCCCTCGAACACGGGCTCTCCGTCGAGCTCCAGCTCGCGCACATGCCGGGCCAGGAACTCGAGGCCCTCCTGCAGCTCCGCGCGGGCGAGGTTGGCGCCGAGGCAGTAATGCACGCCGGCGCCGAACGTCAGCGCGCGCGAGCGCCCTCGGTCGGCGGTGATGTCGAAGCTCTCCTCGCCGGTGGCGTCCTCTCCGAGGTCGCGGTTGCCGGTGAACGCGCAGACCATCACGACCGTTGCCTCGGGGAACGTGACGTCGCGGAACACGACCTCCTCGGTGAGGATGCGCGCCGTGAACGGCGTGATCGGCTCGTAGCGCAACGCCTCCTCGACGGCCGCTGCGGCGAGTGGCGGCTGCTCCACGAGCAGCTGCCACTGCTGCGGGTGTTCGGCGAGCAGCCGGACCGCGTGCGCCAGCTGGCTCTGGCTCGTGTCCACGCCGCCTACGAGTACGTTGAAGACGAGGTTGATGCACTCCACGTCGCTGAGGCGGTCTCCTTGCTCCTCTACGGCGATCAGCTTGGAGATCAGGTCATCCGCCGGGCTCTCCCGTCGCGCCCTTACGAGCGCCTCGGCGTACTCGTAGAACTCCTCGACCGCCTGCTCGATCTGCTCGCGCTCGCTGGCCATGCTGACCGCGTCGAACTGCCGCTGGATCCAGTTCGACCAGTGGTGCAGGCGCGGCGCATCCTCCAGCGGCGCGCCCATCACCTGCGCGATCACCTGCGAGGGGTAGGGCTTGGCGAAGGCCTCCACGAACTCGCAGCGAACCACGCCGGCCTGCCCACCCTTCTCCTCATCTGCGCCCGCTGAAGCCGACACCGCCAGCTCGAGCAGCTGCTCGAGGAAGCCGCGCATCGCCGGGCGGTAGCGCTCGACCGCGCGCGGCGAGAGCGCCGGGTTGACGAGGCCGCGCAGGCGCGAGTGGTCTGCGCCGTTGACCTGCAGGATGTTGCGCCGCATCTGCTCGAATAGCGCGCCCTCGTTGACCCCGAAGATCTCCGCGATCTTCATCCCCGGGAACGTGGCTGAGCGCGTGCGCAGGAAGAACTCGCCCGCCTCGCGGTCGAGCGTCATGTAGCCGTGCGGCGCCTGCGCGAGCCAGCCGCTGCGGCGCAACTCGCCCATCGCCCGATGGAAGCTCTCCCCGCGCATCGACGGGTCGGTGTAGTCGAACGCGGGGAGCTCCAGCTCGGTGACGAGCGCCATCGTGGCGTGCCTATTTCTTCTTCGGGCTCACTGCGTGCTTGAGGGATGCGCCCGCCGAGAACTTGGGCGCCTTCGAGGCCTTGATCTTGACCTTCTCGCCCGTGCGCGGGTTGACGCCCTGGCGTGCCGCCCGTTTGACGACCGAGAACTTCCCGAAGCCCGTGATGCTCACCTCGTCGCCTTTTTTGAGCGTCTTGGTGACCGTGTCCAGCAGCGACTCGATCGCGCGGCCGGTGTCGGCCTTCGACAGGCCGCTGTCGGATGCGACAGCCTCGACCAGCTGGGTCTTGTTCATTTCTTGGTGCTCCCTTTCATTCAGTTGATGTCACCGGCGATGGCGCAGGGTACCTTGCCAGCTTCTTCCCTGGGTTGAGCAGCCCCTTCGGGTCGAACGCACGCTTGATCTCCTCGTGCAGATCGAGCGCTCGCGGCGCCCACTGTGCCTCCAGGCGCCCGCGCTTGAGCCAGCCGACGCCGTGCTCCCCCGCGACCGACCCGCCGAGCTCGACGACGAGCGCGAACAGCTCCTCTCCCACCTCCTGCGCCGCGTCGAGCTCGGCCTCCTCGGCCGGGTCGACGAGCACCGTCGCGTGCACGTTGCCCTCGCCTCCGTGGCCCCACGCACATGATCTGAGCCCGTGACGCCCGGCGATCTGCGCGAAGCGCTCGAGGCCCTCTCCCAGCCGCTCGATCGGGAACGCCACGTCCTCGCTGACCTTCGCCCCGCGCACGCCGGTGACGACGCCGTTGAAGCCATCGCGCCAGCGCCACAGCTCCGCCGCTGCCGGCTCCTGCACCGCGATCGCCGAGGCCGCAAGCACCTGGGAGAGCTCCGCACGCTGATCCTTGACCTCTGCGCGCGTCCCGTCGAGCTCCACGATCAGCGCGAAGCCCGCCGCCGGAGCGTCGGCGGGATAGGAGGCGGCCGTCATCGCGAGCGTCTCGCTGTCGAGGAAGTCCAGCACCGCCGGGCGCAGCCCCGAGCCGAGCAGCTCACCGATCGCCGCGCAGCCCTGCTCGCGCGTGGGCAGGAACACGACGAGCGCCAGCGTCGCCTGCGGCGCCGGCAAAAGGCGCAGGCGCACCGCCGTGATCACGCCCAGCGTCCCCTCCGAGCCGATCATGAGGCTCTTGAGGTCATAGCCCGCCACGTCCTTGCCGGCCCAACCGCCGAGCTCGACGAGCTCTCCCGGCGCGAGCACCACCTCGAGCCCCGCCACCCACGCACCGGTCACGCCGTACTTCAGCGCGTGCGGGCCGCCCGCGTTCGTCGCCACGTTGCCGCCGATCTGCGACTGCTCGCAGGCGCCCGGGTCCGGGCCGAAGAAGAGGCCGTTCTCGCGCGCCAGGCGCTGCACGTCGCGCGTGCTCACGCCCGCCTCGGGCAGCATCCGCCACAGCGCCGGCTCCAGCTCGCGCACCCTGACGAGGCGCTCGAGCGAGCAGACGATGCCGCCGTGCGTGGCCACCGCGCCGCCCATCATCCCCGTACCGCCGCCACGCGCCACGAGCGCCACATCGTGTGCGTAGCACCAGGCCACGAGCGCCGCGACCTCAGCCGCGCTGCCCGGCAGCACCACCGCCTCGGCGCGCCCCTCGACGCCGCGGCGACGGGCCGCGTCGTGGTTGTAGGGTGAGCTGGCCGGCGCCTCGAGCACGCGCTCGGCGCCCACGATGCGGGCGAGCTCTCTGTGCATGGTGGCGGGCATGGGTGCTCCGATCTCCTCTTCGCCGGGTCCTCTCAGTGTGCCCTGCTCGCCGCGGGTGCGCAGGGGCAGCGCCGAAAGAGCTTAAGATGGGGCAGGCAATGGCGCTCAGCACAAAGCCCCCCGCGGGGGCGGGCACTCAAGCGGCGGAGTCCGACCCCCCGGCGCAAGCGGACGCGCGGAGCTTCACGACCCTCTCGGGCGAGCCGATCCGCGAGCTCTACACCGCCGCGGATCTGCCCGCGGGCATCGGCGGCCCGGATGACCCGATCGGGCTACCGGGTGAGTACCCCTACACGCGCGGCATCCACGCCTCGATGTATCGCGGGCGGCTGTGGACGATGCGCCAGTTCGCGGGCTTCGGCACGAGCGAGGAGACCAACGAGCGCTTCCACTACCTGCTCGAGCACGGCCAGACTGGCCTCTCGACAGCCTTCGACATGCCCTCGCTGATGGGCCACGACTCCGACTCGCCGCGCTCGCTCGGCGAGGTCGGCCGCGAGGGCGTGGCGGTGGACACGCTCGATGACATGCAGACGCTGTTCGGCGGAATCGACCTCGGTGAGGTGTCCGTGTCGATGACGATCAACGCGCCCGCCGCGATCATGCTCGCCTTCTACGTCGCCGCCGCGGAATCGGATCTCACCGGCGGTGAGGGCGGCGTCCCGCGCCAGGAGCTGTCGGGAACGATCCAGGCGGACATCCTCAAGGAGTACATCGCGCAGAAGGAGTGGTGCTTTCCGATCGACCCCGCGATGCGCCTGTGCGGCGACATGATCGAGTGGTGCACACAGAGCATGCCGCGCTGGCACCCGATCTCGATCTCCGGCTACCACATCCGCGAGGCCGGCTCGACCGCCCAGCAGGAGCTCGCGTTCACGCTCAAGGACGGCCTCACCTACGTCGAGCAGGCCGTCGCGCGCGGCCTCGACGTCGATGACTTCGCGCCGCGGCTGTCGTTCTTCTTCAACGCCCAGATCGATTTCTTCGAGGAGATCGCCAAGTACCGGGCCGCGCGGCGCATCTGGGCGCGCGAGATGCGCGAGACCTTCGGCGCGAAGAGCCCCAGGAGCTGGCAGATGCGCTTCCACTCCCAGACCGCCGGTGTCTCGCTGACCGCGCAGCAGCCGCTCAACAACATCGTGCGCACGGCGATCGAGGCGCTCGCCGCGGTGCTCGGCGGCACGCAGTCGCTGCACACCAACTCCTACGACGAGGCGCTCGCGCTGCCGACCGAGGAGGCCGTCACGATCGCGCTTCGCACCCAGCAGATGATCGCCCACGAGACGGGCGTGACGAACACCGTCGACCCGCTCGCAGGCTCCTACTTCATCGAGTCACTGACCGACGAGATGGAAGCCCGCGCGTATGAATATTTTAAGAAGATCGATGAGCTCGGCGGGATGGTCGCCGCGACGAAGCTCAATTATCCGCAGCGTGAGATCGCCGACGCCTCTTTTGCGCTGCAGCAGGAGATCGACGCCGCCGAGCGGGTCGTCGTCGGCGTCAACCGCTACCTCGCCACAGATGAGGAGCCGATCCCGACGCTGCGGGTCGACCCCGCGCTCGAGCGCAAGCAGATCGGGCGCCTGCAGGCCGCGCGCAGCGCCCGTGACGGCGCCGCGGTGGAGCGCACCCTCGCCGCCCTGCGCGAGCACGCCGCGCACGAGGATCACAACCTGATGGAGCCGCTCTTGGACTGCGCCCGCGCCCACGCCAGCGAGGGCGAGATCATCGAGTCGCTGCAGCAGGTCTTCGGCGACTACACCGAGACACCCGTCTTCTAGTCTCTTCCGCAGGCGCTCCGAGCGTTTCCTGATCGCAACTTATCGGCACCCCGTCGTGTCCAAAGCCTAGGATTCCCTGCTCCCCCGCCGTTCCAGCACCTCCCGGAGGCCTCTCTTTTGACCCGTCGCAGCCGCTTCGTCGTTCTCGCCGCGCTGCTTTCTCTCCTCGCGCTCGGCGCGCCCGCCCAGGCCGCGGTCGTGATCTCGCCCCTGCCCGGCACGCCGAGCGCGACGGCGCACACGCAGATCAGCTTCCTCGGGGCCGCCGCCTCCGCGCTCGCCAGCGTGCAGGTGGTCGGCTCGCGCAGCGGCCCCCACAGCGGTCATCTGCGCTCCTACTCATCCGCGCTCGGCGCGAGCTTCATCCCGCGCAAGCCCTTCCTCGCAAACGAGCACGTGCGTGTCAGCGCAAGCCTGCGCGTGGGTAAGAGGACGATTCTGATCTCGACGCACTTCAAGGTCGCAAGCCCCGTCGCAGTGGCGCTGACCCAGTTCCCCACGACCGCCGGCACCGCGGCCGACGTCCAGAGCTTTCATTCGCTGCCTGTTCTGCACCCGCCCACAGTGATCGTCCATCAGCAGGCGAGCGCGGTGAGCGCCCCCGGCTACGTGTTCGCGGCGCCCTTCCTCGGGCCCGGCCAGCACGGGCCGATGATCTTCGACAACGCCGGCAACCTCGTGTGGTTCAAGGCCCTCGCAGCCGAACAGGACGCGGCCGACTTCCGCACGCAGGTGTTCCACGGCAAGAACGACCTCACCTGGTGGCAGGGCCGCACGATCCAGCTCGGCTACGGGCTCGGCGAGGATGTGATCGCCAACGCCAACTACAAGACCGTCGCGGTCGTGCGCGCCGGCAACGGCCTGCAGGCCGACGAGCACGAGTTCAACGTAACGCCGGAGGGCGCCGCGTTCATTCTCGCCTACAGCCCCGTGCAGGCGAACCTGACCTCCGCCGGCGGTCCCGCGAACGCCGTCGCCGTGGAGGGCGTGATCCAGGAGATCGACATCCACACGGGGCTCGTGATGTGGGAGTGGCACAGCCTCGGCCACGTCGACCCCGCGGAGTCCTACTCAAAACCACCCGCCGCGGCGAGCACGCCCTTTGACTACTTCCACGTCAACTCGCTCGTCAGCGACCACGACGGCAACCTCTTGATATCCGCGCGCAACACCTGGGGGCTGTATGAGATCAGCGGGCGCAGCGGCGCCGTCATCTGGCGCCTGGGCGGCAAGCGCAGCAGCTTCAAGCTCGGCCCCGGCGTGCAGTTCGCCTACCAGCACAACGCCACCTGGCAGGGCCGCGATCAGATCAGCCTGTTCGACGACGAGGGCGCTCCGCCGGTCGCGCCGCCCTCGCGCGGCGAGCTGATCAAGCTCGACACGAAGGCCAGGACCGCGACGCTCGTGAGCCAGCTCGTGCGCACGGGCGGACCGCTGAGCACCGGCAGCCAGGGCAACGTCCAGGCGCTCCCCGGCGGCGGCGCGATGGTCGGCTGGGGAGGGCTGCCGAACCTAAGCGAATTCGACGCGCACGGGCAGATCATCTACGACGCGCAGCTGCCCGCTGGTGAGAACAGCTACCGCGTCTACCGCGAGCCGTGGGCCGGGCAGCCGAGCGAAGCGCCCGCCCTCGCCGCGAGCACGAGCGGCGCGAGCACGACGGTCTATGCCAGCTGGAACGGCGCCACCACCGTCGCCTCCTGGCAGCTGCTCACGGGCGCGAGCGCCGCGCACCTGAGCGTCGTCGCAGACGTTGCACGCACGGGCTTTGAGACCACGCTCACGACCACCGCCACCGCCTTCGTCCAGGTGCGCGCGCTCAGCGCTTCCGGCAAAGTGCTCGCGAGCTCCAAGGCGCTCGCGCCGAGCGCAGGATGAGCGCGATGCGCAGGTGCCTGATCGTCGGCGGGGCGATCGTGATCCTCTCGAGCGTCGTCACGCTGGCGCTCGCCTCGCGGCGGATCGTGGCCGAGCAGGCGGCCTTCACGGCACCCAGCGCCGGGCGCTGCGAAGCAATGAAGCTGAACGCCTCGGCGCTGCTGCCCGGCACGGCTGTGGCCGTCGCGCCGCTGCCCGGCTCCTACGACGCGCCGCCGCGCACCCAGATCAGCATGCTCGGCGTGCCCGTCTCCGCGCTGTCGGACATCCGCGTGGACGGCGCCAAGAGCGGCTCCCACGCCGGTCATCTGCGCGCGTTCTCCCAGGGCGACGGCGCGAGCTTCGTGCCCTCGCAGCCGTTCTTCGCGGGCGAGAGCGTGAACGTGCGCGGGCACGTCCGCGTGGGTTCTCACACCCGCAAGTTCTCCTATCGCTTCGTGGTCGCCCACCAGGACGTACACCTCTACTCGGCGACGGCCCACGTCTCGCGCAACGAAAACCAGATCATGCACTTCCACTCGCGCCCGGACCTGGGGGCGCCCTCGCTGGTCGTGAGCGCGAGCTCACCGCAGAGCGCGCCCGGCTACGTCTTCGCCGCGCCCTACTCCGGCTCCGGCCCGGCGGGCCCGATGATCTTCGACGAAGCGGGCAACCTCGTGTGGTTCGATCCGCTGCCCAGCGGCGCCTCGGCGAACCTGCAGGTCCAGCTCGAGGGCCACACACCCGTGCTGACGTGGTGGCAGGGGCGCATCACCACGCAGGGCTTCGGCCAGGGCGAAGAGATGATCTACGACAGCTCCTACCACCAGCTCGGCCGCGTGCACGCGGGCAACGGGCTGAAGGCCGATCTGCACGACTTCCACATCAAGCCGCAGGGCACCGCGCTACTGACGGCGTTCGACCCGGTCGACTGCAACCTCTCAGCGCTCGGCGGCCCCGCCGGCGCGGCCGTGACAGACACGGTCATGCAGGAACTCGACCTCGCCACGGGGCTCGTGCGGCGCGAGTGGCACAGCCTCGACCATGTGCGCCTCGCCGACTCCTACAGCACCGCCACCCACGCCAGCGAGGCGTGGCCTTACGACTACTTCCACCTCAACTCCTTTCAGCAGCTCGCGAGCGGACGCACGCTGATCTCCTCCAGGAACACATCGGCGCTCTACGAACTGGACACGCTCAGCGGCCAGGTGCTCAGCCGCATCGGCGGCAAGCACTCGACCTATAAGCTCGGCACGGGCGCCTCGACCGCCTATCAGCACGACGCAACCGAGCTCGCCAATGGCACGATCAGCATCTTCGACAACGGCGCCGTCCCCAAGGTCCACCCGCAGTCGCGCGGGATCGTGATCGCACTCGACGCCGCCAAGCGGACCGACACGGTGCTCGCCCAGTTCGAGCACCCCACGCCGCTGTCGGCCGCCAGCCAGGGCGGCTTTCAGACGCTCGCCAACGGCGACGTCTTCATCGGCTGGGGCTCCTCGCCGTTCTTCTCTGAGTTCAGCGCCGCCGGCAAGCTGCTGTTCGACGCGCACATGCACGGCACCTACCAGTCCTATCGCGCCTACCGCTTCAACTGGACCGGCACGCCCGGCGAAGCCCCCACGATCGTCGCGGCCTCCGCCGCCGCAAGCGCAGGCGCGAAGGCCTACGTCAGCTGGAACGGAGATACCCGCACTGCCACCTGGCGCCTGCTGGGCGGCCCCAGTGCGAGTCAGTTGACATCTGTAGCCACGGCGTCTCGCAGCGGCTTTGAGACGGCGCTGATCGCGCCCACCAAGGAGGCCTACATCCAGGCGCAGGCGCTCGACGCGACCGGCGCTGTGATCGGCGCCTCGAAGGTCATCAAGGGCTGAGCAGCGGGAGCCCGCCCGTGGTTCGGCAGTGGACACCGTTTGATAATCTCGATTTTGGGTTGTTGTCAAGGGGAGGTTTGTGAGGCATGGCGGCCGGCGACGTCGCGAAGGAGCCGGTGACGGGGGAGCACTCGCCGACCAAGGCGAACGGCGCTCCGAGCGCAGACGCCGACGGCGCCGATCGCTACCGGCCGCTGCCCACCGGCTCGCACGGCCTCGACCCCGAGCTCGTCAAGGTCGATCAGCGCGAGCGGCTGCGCGGCGCGATGATCGAGCTGATCGCGCGCAAAGGCTACCCCTCGGTGCGCATCGTGGATCTCGCCAAGCTCGCACACGTCTCTCAGCCGACCTTCTACAGCCTCTACGGCGACAAGGAAGAGCTGTTCCTGAGCGCCTACGACGAGATCGCACAGCAGACCGCGCGCACCGTGATGAAGGCCTACGAAGTCGAGGACTCCCAGGACGCGCGCCTGCGCTCGGCGATGCACGCCTTCGCCGAGCTCGCCGTGGCCGAGCCGACGGCGATGTCGCTGCTGATGCTCGGCGCGTTCGGCGCGGGTGCAAAGGCGCTGGAGCGCCGCCGCGGCACGCTCGAAGCGCTCGAGCAGCGCATCCTCGCAAGCCGCGACGGCGGACCCGCGCGCGGCAAAGCCGATCTATCCGTCAAGGCGATCCTCGGCGGCATTCGCGAGGTCACCGCCGAGCGCCTGCGCAGCGGCCGCGAGCAGGAGCTGCCCGGGCTCGTGGAGGAGCTCGCAGACTGGGCGGCCTGCTATCCGCGCAAGGTGCCCAGCCCCCTCGGCGCCCCGGCGATCACACGGCGCGAACCCTCCCCCGACGGGCAGATCTCCGAGCGCGCACGCCGCGCCGAGGGCAGGCTGCCGAGCGGGCGCAGCGATCTGCCGCGCCAGTTCATCGTCAAAAGCCAGCGCGAGCGGATCGTGGACGCGACCGCGGCGATCGTCGCCGAGAAGGGGCTCGCCGGCCTCACGATCCCCGAGATCACGCGCCGCGCCAACGTCTCAAACCAGACCTTCTACAGCATCTACGCCTCCAAGCACGACGCCTTCCTCGGCGCACAGAAGGTCGGCATGCACCAGGCGCTGGGAGTCGCTGTCGAGGCCTACCGGGCACAGGGCGATGACTGGCCGCGAGCTGTTGCGGCGGGACTGCGCGCGCTGACCGACTACCTCGCCTCCGAGCCCGCGCACGCCCATCTGAACCTCGTCGACACCTTCGCCGCGAGCCCCGAGGCGATCGAGATCCGCACCGCCTCGATGCACGCCTTCGCGGCCTACCTGCGACCCGGCGTCGCACTCGCGCAGGACCCGAGCGCCGTGCCCGAGATCGCAGCCGAGGCCGTCGCCGGCGGCATCTGGCAGGTCTTCCACCACTACATCGAGAACGAGTGCGTCGAACAGCTCCCCGAGGCCGCGCCGCAGCTCACCTACATGGCGCTGGCCCCCTATATCGGCCCGAAGGACGCCGCTCGGGTGGCGCGCGCCGCCAAGCAGGAAGCGCTCCCCCCCGCCTGAGCCGCCGGCGGCGCTCAGCGAGAGGCGCGCGCGGCCAGGGCGTAGGCGGCCTTGCCTTCGCGCTTGGCGCGCGTGACCGTGCCGGATCTGAGCAGGCGCCTGAGGTTCTCACGGATGTTCTGCCCGCTCATCGCGGTCACCACGCCCAGCTCGGTGACCGTGTGCGAGCCGTGCTCGAGCGCCGCGAGGATCGCCCTCTGCGCGGCGCCGCGCGGAGCGCGCCCGCTCACCGGCGGCGCTGCCTGCGCGGCCGCGCCG
>JACDGG010000175.1 GCA_013815355.1 Solirubrobacterales bacterium | reverse complement strand
AAGACCTCGCCGAGCAAATGCTCGCATTCATCGAGACCTACAACCAGACCGCCAAACCCTTCAAGTGGACCTACACCGGCAAGGTCCTCGAGGCATAAACCAGCGAATTAAGAGGATGAACCACTAGCCGACGTAGCTCAGCTGGTAGAGCACCACTCTCGTAAAGTGGGGGTCGGGAGTTCGAGTCTCCCCGTCGGCCTCGAAAAACCGGCCCCGGTTGGGCCGGTTTTTTTGTAGCTACGGTGCTGCAAATTGGTATCCGTCTTGACCGCATCTGTCCGCGCTTGTCCGCTGGTAGGAACATAGAAATCACCTGCTCAGCGCCACGCGTCAAGGGCGCGCGCTGCCCTCCTGTAGACAGGCGGGGGGCCGTACCGCGGCTGGCAGATCCCGCTGCACATCGACGCAGCATCCCAGCGACCTTGAATCGCTGGGGTGCGAAACGTCGATTTAGCAGTTGATCATCAGGTTAACGCCACCGGCCGCTACCGCGCCGTTGCTGAGTGTTTCCGTGATGGCCTGATTGCTTTGTTCGCCTCGTTCGGCATACACGGTCGTTGCCGGTCCCCCATTGAGAGTGGCCGATATCGCACATTTGCTGATGTCGCGGCTAAAAGTCCAAGTGCGGCCGGCCGCGTTGCCGCTGACGCTCGTCAGCCCATTGCCAGTTACAAGCTGTCCAGCGGCGTTTACTTCCCCCCACAGAGTTACAGCCGGGGTTCCAGGGCTACCGGCAGGACCGGAGCCTCCCGTGGGCCCATTCGCGCCAGCCGCCCCGGTGGGCCCTTTCGTCCCTTGCGGGCCGGCCTGGTTCCACGTGATCGGCGTCTGACCTTTGGAACAGCTCTTTCCTGCCTTCAATATGGTCAAACTGCCGTTGGCCCGAACGCAGCCGCGGAACTTTCCGCCGCTGCTGAAGCCGCCGGTCGCCGCTATCGCACCGCCACTCATTGCGAACACCAGCGCCAACGTCGCAGCAATATTGGCGTAGCTGAGATGCCTCCCGATCCGATCCATTGTGCCTCCACGGGCTCGATTTGTCCTCGTCTATATCATCTGGTCAATAGCCTGCCGTGCGCCCACCTAGAGCGTCGAAATGTTCAGCCGGTCACCGCCCAGGTACCATAACCAGAAGCGCTTTCAGTGTCGGGGTTCACGCCGAGTATCGTCCCGTACCCCTTGACCCGATCGCCTGAATTGTCGGGGTCGAAAGTAAACAACGTGCCGCCGACCAACCCGCCAACGTAAATGCACAGATTGCCGGACGCCGCTTGCGGATTCCCGACGGTCCCAGGGCATTCGCCGGTGGGCGGTTCTCCCTTGCCGATGATCGTAAGTCCTTCGGGCCGTTCCAGAAGGAGAATGTTGAAGCTGATCGGCACGTAGTAGGGGCCTGCTGTTTTGCCAATGGCTGCCCACGTACCTACCTCGGTCTTGCCGCTCGGAAGTGTGCTCGTGAATCCTGTAGTGCCGTTGCTGCCGGACGCGCCAGCAGCACCGGGCACTCCCGGCCTTCGGCGATGACCGTCCCGGCCGAGCCAAGGTAGGTACGCGGACTTCGGTTGCGTTGTACCTCGCGTCCAGAGTGGCTCGGCTGCTATCAGGCCCCGTAGCCACAAGCTTGGCGTTGGTGGAGGGCTCTCGCGCGCACTGACACGGACGCGCCGACCTGCCCCAAGGCTCGGCAGGTCGCCGGTCGCGGTCGCGGTCGCGCACCGCAGCGGCCGCTCCCTCTGACATCATATCTGATGTCATGGATGATCCCGCAACGCTCGTCCGCCGGACCCGCGAGCGGCTTGGCATCAGCCAGCGTGCCCTTGCCTTGCGCGCCGGAAGTACCCAGGCCGCCGTCAGCCGGATCGAGCGGGGCCTCGTCTCGCCGACGTTCGCAACACTCCGCCAACTGCTGCTCGCGATGGGTGAGGAACCCGAGCTGAGCGCCCGGCGGCTGCCGACGGATTGGGACACCGCGCACATGGCGAGCACGCTTGCCAGAAGCCCCGAGGAGCGACTCGCGCTGGCCGTCTCCTGGAACAAGACCGCCGGGCGCCTGCGTGCGGCGGGACGCGTCGCCCGTGGCGATGGCTGATCCGCTTCCGCTCGACGCCGGGCGTATCTTCGCCGAGCTGCACGAGCACCAGGTCGACTACGTGGTCGTCGGGGGCCTCGCCGTACAGGTGCACGGTCACGTGCGGATGACCAACGACGTAGATCTGATCCCCTCTCCCGATCCAGCGAACCTCGACCGGCTCGCGCACGCGCTGAACGCGCTCGAGGCCCGCGTGCTGAAGCCGGGCAGCGAGGCGGTGCCGATCGACGCCCACATGCTGCCACGCGCGACCCTCTGGCAGCTGGCCACGCGCCACGGCGATATCGACGTCCTCCACGATGCGCCCGGCGCCGCCCCGTACCCGGACCTGCGCGGCCGCGCCCTCGTGGTCTCCCTCGATCGGACCCCAATTCCAATCGCCGGACGCGACGATTTGATCCGCATGAAGCGCGCCGCTGGGCGCCCCATCGACCTCGCCGACATCGCTGCCCTCACCGAGCGCGAACACCGAGCGGCCGAGCGGTGGGGATGCATCCTAGAGCCGACGCGGGACTCGAACCCGGACCCCTTCATTCCGAGTGAAGTGCGCTCCCAGATGAGCTACTTCGGCGCGGACCCAGATGCTAGCGACGTGCGCGCCGCGCAGATCAGCCGCGCGCGGGGAGGCCGTCGAGCTGTGCCTCGAGGCCGGCGAGCTCGGCCAGCAGCGACTCGCCGTGCTTCTCGCAGAAGGCCGGGCCGATTCCCTTGATCTCGATCAGCTCGGCCGTGGCGCGCGGGCGGCGGCGCAGCACCTCGGCGAGCACCGAGTCCGCGGCCACGGTGAACGCCGGCTTGCCCTCGGCGCGGTCCTTGCGCCACGCGCGCAGCCGCTCGAATGCCTTCGCCTGCGCCGGCTCGAGGGTCTCTGTGACGCTCGCAGCCTGCGTGGTCGAGCCCTGCCCGCTGCGCCTGCCTCCGGACGACACCGGCGCCGCATTGGCCGCGAGCTCCAGCGCCGGATCGGGGTCGCACACGTCGCAGCAGCGCCCCGTCGGGCGGCCGGGCTCGGCGTCGCCGAAGTGGTCGAGGATCTGCCGGCGCCGGCACGTCTCCGCGCCCGTACTGAAGCGCTCGATCGAGCGGTAGGCCTCCCAGCCGCGATCCTTCGCGGCCTTGATCGCCGCATACGCCTTGCGCGGGCTGCCCTGGCCGGTAAGGCGAACGTAGAGCCCCTCGTGGCCGGCCGGCTCGAGCTCGACCGCACCGGCCCGCTCGGCGATCGACAGCAGCACCCGCTGGCGCTCTCCGAGCGCACCGTGACCGACCGTGACCGTGTCCCCATCGGCTGCCTGGCGCACGCCCGCCACGTAGCGCTTGACGTCCTCCACCGTCGTCTCGCGCTCTTTGATGAAGCGGATCAGCCGGCCCAGGTCCATGCGCGAGGCCAGCAGCAGCGCGCGCGCCTGCGCGCCGTCGCGCCCGCCCCTGCCCGCCTCCTGGTAGTAGGCCTCGAGGCTCGTCGGCAGCGCCCAGTGCGCGACCGTGCGCACGTCCGCCTTGTCCACTCCCATGCCGAACGCGTTCGTCGCCACCACCACCTCGGCGCGTCCCTCCATGAACGCCTGCTGGCTCTCGCGCCGGCTCTCGGGCGTCATTCCCGCGTGGTAGACGACCGCGCCGATCCCCTCCTGCTCGATCCGCGCCGCCACCTCCTCGGTGTCCTTGCGCGTGCCGCAGTACACGATCGCCGGGCGCGCCGCGGGATCTGCGAGCACGTGCATCAGTGCCGCGCGCTTGCGCGCCACAGCGCCCTTGCCCTCCGCCCCGAACACGTCGAAGGTCAGGTTCGGGCGATCGAAGCCGGAGCGGATCGAGACCGGCTCGCGCAGCCCCAGGCGCTCGGCGATCTCCTGCGCCACGCGCGGCGTCGCCGTCGCCGTCGCCGCCATCACCGCCGGGCGTCCGAGCGATGCGATCGCCTCGTGCAGGCGCAGGTAGTCCGGGCGGAAGTCATGGCCCCACTCCGCCACGCAGTGCGCCTCATCGACGACGAACAGGCTCACGCGCCGGCGCGCCAGCGCCGCGCGAAACGCGCCCGAGGCAAAGCGCTCCGGCGCCGCCAGCACCAGCTGCGCGGTGCCGTCCTCGATCTCTGAGAGCGCCTTTGCGTTGTGGCCATCCTGCATCCCCGACGCCAGCATCGTCGAGCTGACGCCCGCCTCGCGCAGCCGCCGCCACTGGTCTGACATCAGCGCGATCAGCGGACTGACAACAACCACCAGCGGGCGCGTCGGATCGCCCTCTCCCGCCAGCGCCGGCAGCTGGTAGCAGAGCGACTTGCCGCCGCCCGTGGGCATCACGACGAGGCTGTCGCGACCGTCCAGCGCAGCCTGCACCGCCTCGCGCTGGCCCAGCCTGAACGTCTCAAGGCCAAAGCGCCCGAGCAGCTGCTCGGGCGAGGGGAGGTGCGCGCCTGCCTGCTCGGCGGGCGCTGCGGCGGTGCTCGACTGCATCCCCTGGAAGCTACCCCTCGTCTCGGCCGGGACGCTCACGGGCCTCACCTCCCCGCGTGGGCACGCACTGTGCGCGCCCGCCCGGCCGCCGCAAGGCGGCCCTCCTCAAATGCTCGACCCGCGGGCGCTCCACACAACCGTCGCCCCCGCCGCCGGCACGAGCGTGATCGCGCGGCGGCGCACCCACTCTCCCCGGCGCCAGATCGTGTGCCGCGGCACGCTCGGCTCGAGCTCCCCCAGCATCGTCTGCAGCATCAGCTTCATCTCCAGCTGCGCGAACGACGCCCCGATGCAGCGGCGGATACCGCCGCCGAAGGGAATCCAGGAGAACGTCTCCGGGCCGCCCTCCGTAAAGCGCTCGGGCAGGAACTCGCTCGGGCGCTCGTAGGCCCGCGGGTTGCGGTTGGTGAGATAGATCGAGGGCGCCACGCGCGTGCCCGCCGGCAGCAGACGGTCTCCCACCTGCAGCTCCGTGCTCAACAGGCGCGCCACGATCGGCACGACCGGGCGCAGTCGCAGCGTCTCGTTGATCACAGCCGTCATGTACTCATCGCTCTCGCCCGCGTCGATCTCGGCCGTGAGACGCGCGAGCTTCTGCGGGTGGCGCACGAGGCGCTCGATCGCCCATGCCACCGAAGTCGCCGTCGTCTCGTGCCCGGCGAGCAGCAGCGTCACGAGCTCGTCGCGCAATTCGGAGTCGCCCATCGCCTGCCCGTCCTCGTCGCGCGCCTGCAAAAGCAGCGAGAGGATGTCCGAGCGTGTCTCCAGATCGCTCTGCGCGCGCCTCAGCGAAAGCTCGCCGTAGATCACCCGGTCCAGGCGCTCGAGCCCGCGGCCGATCGCTCCGCCCGGGCGTCCCTCCCCCGGTCGCCTCAGCGCAGCTTTCAGTAGCTGCAGCGTGTGGGTCGGTCCCAACAGCTCGCCGATCGCCTCGCGCAGCGGACCCATGCGCTCTGCCTCCACGCCAAACACCGCCCGCAGGATCACCTCCAGCGTGATCGCGCGCGTGTGCGTGTCCAGGCGCATCGCCCTGCCGAGCTGCCAGCCCGCCATGTCGCGGCGCGTCGCCTGCACGATCACCTCGGCGTACTCGCGCATGCGCTCGCCATGAAATGGCGGCAGCAGCAGCTTGCGCTGGCGCATGTGCTCGGGCCCGGTCAGCACGATCACCGAGCTCGGCCCCATCACCGGCGCGATCGGCGAGGAGCCGGCCGAAGAGGGAGCCACATCCGCCGGCGCCGTGAAAACCGTCTTGACGGCCTCGGGGTCGCTGATCAGCACCAGTTTCAGGCCGCTCGGCCCGAACGTGAGCGTGAAGCTCTCGCCCAGGCGGGCGGCGCAGCGATCCATCAGCCACGTCGGCGCCAGCGCCCACGCGAGCGTCTGGAGCATCGCCGGCGCCCTCGGGCCGGGCGGCAGCGCGCC
>JACDGG010000174.1 GCA_013815355.1 Solirubrobacterales bacterium | reverse complement strand
CTCCTCGAGCGCCGCGAAGCGGCCACGCAACGGCGAGCGCCGCTCGAACCCCAGCAAGACGGCGAGCGAGCGCGGCGGTGGCGGCTCGCGGACGGGCGGATCGCGCCGTGGACGCGCCTCGGGACGTGCGCGCTAAGGCATGTGAGCCGTCATCTGCGCCGCTTTGTCAGCTAACGTCGCGCTGATGAGCACGCCGCACCCGCCTGATCGCGACGCGGAGAGTGGTGGCGGCGAGGAGAGTTCGGAGACCAGTTCGCAGGCCGACCTGCTCGCCCACTACGACATTCGACTCGTGCGCGCGCCCAACCCCGGGCCGTTCACGCTGTCGGGTACCAACACCTGGCTCGTCGGGCGCCACCCGACGTGGGTGATCGATCCCGGCCCGCTGATCGAGGAGCACCTCGACGGCCTGTACGCGGAGATCGAGGTGCGCGGCGGCCTCGGCGGCGTTGTGCTGACCCACGACCACCACGACCACTCAGAAGCGGTCGAAGCGCTGCGCGGCACCTTCCCCGCCCCGCTCGCGGGCGGGCGCGGCGCGGTCGACGTGCAGCTCGGTGAACAGGTTCGCTTCGGACCATTCGAGTCGGTTGCGACCCCCGGGCACGCGGTCGATCACTACGCGCTCATCGCCGAGGGCGCATGCTTCACCGGCGATGCGGTGCTCGGCAGCGGAAGCGTGTTCATCAGCCCCTACCGCGGCGCGATGTCGGGCTACCTTCTGGCACTCACGCGGCTGCGCCTGCGCGAAGACTTCAACGTGCTCTGCCCCGGCCACGGGCCGCCGGTGTGGGATGCCCACACGAAGCTCGAAGAGTACGTCGCACATCGCATCGATCGCGAAAACCACCTGATCGTGGCGCTCGGCGAAGGCCGGCGCACGGTCGCAGAACTGCTCGACGCGGTCTGGTCGGAGGTCGCCGCGGAGCTTCGCCCGCTGGCGACGGCCACGCTCGCCGCGCACCTGGACAAGCTCGAGGAAGAGCAGATCCTGCCGCGCGACGTGGAGCGTCCGCGCTTCGAGCGCACCGAATGGTGAGCGAGGAAGGCCTCCCCCCGCCGGCGCGGGGAGGCTCGCGCGCGAGCACGATCGACTCGCCGTTTCCGCCGATCGCCGACTACGGCTTCCTCTCGGACTGTCACACCGGCGCGCTGCTCGCCTCAGACGGCTCGATCGAGTGGATGTGCCTGCCGCACTTCGACTCGCCCTCCGTCTTCGGCGCGCTGCTCGACCGCGGCGCCGGCAGCTGGCGCCTCGGTCCCTACGGCGTCTACGTGCCTGCGGGGCGCCGCTACATCCCAGGCACGAACATCATCGAGACGACGTGGATGACGCCGCAGGGATGGCTGCGCGTGGTCGACGCGCTCACGATCGGCGACTGGCACGAGAACAAGCACGGCTCGAGCCACACGCGCCCGCCGACCGACTACGACGCCGATCATCTGCTCGTGCGGATGGTGGAATGCACCCAGGGCCAGGTGCAGGTCGAGATCGTGTGCGAGCCGATGCTCGACTACGGCAAGACTGCTGCGAGCTGGTCGCTCGTGGAGAGCGGCGAGGACGGTCCGTGCATGATCGACGCCGCGCACGAGACGGCGGCATTCCGCCTCTACAGCGACATCCGTGTCGGCATCGAGGGCAACCGCGCGCACGGTCGTCACACGATGCGCGAGGGGGAGAAGCGCTTCTGCGCGATGTCCTGGACGGAGGAGCGCGGCGGTCCGCACACGGCCGAGCAGGCCGAGGAGCACATGAGCCGCACGAGGCACTTCTGGCGCACATGGATGGCGGAAGGCACCTACTCCGACCACCCGTGGCGCTTTCACCTGCAGCGCTCGGCGCTCGTGCTCAAGGGCCTGACGTTCATGCCGACAGGCGCGCTCGTGGCGGCGCCTACGACCTCCCTGCCCGAGACGCCAGGAGGCGAACGCAACTGGGACTACCGCTACTGCTGGATGCGCGACGCGTCCTTCACGCTGTGGGGCCTGCACGCGCTCGGGCTGAACTGGGAGGCCGATGACTTCGTGCAGTACGTCGCGGACATGGAGCGCAACGAGGACGGCTCCCTGCAGATCATGTACGGCATCAAGGGCGAGAAGGATCTCGCCGAGTCGACGCTCGACCATCTGCACGGCTACGAGGGAGCGCGCCCGGTCAGGATCGGCAACGGCGCCTACAACCAGCGCCAGAACGATGTCTTCGGCGCCGTGCTCGACTCGGTCTACCTGCACTCCAAGAAGCGCGATCACATCCCCGAGCGACTGTGGCCGGTGCTGAAGGCTCAGGTGGAGTGTGCCGCGAGCGTCTGGCACGAACCGGACCAGGGCATCTGGGAGGCGCGCGGGGAGCCGCGCCACTACGTCTCCTCGAAGCTGATGTGCTGGGTCGCGATGGACCGCGGCGCGCGCCTGGCCGAACGCCGCGGCCACCAGGATCAGGCCGATGAGTGGCAGGCGCTCGCCGATGAGATCCGCGCCGACATCCTCGCGCGCGGGGTCGATGAGCGCGGCGTCTTCCGCCAGCACTACGACACCGACGCGCTCGACGCCTCCACCCTGCTCGTGGGGCTCGTGCGCTTCCTGCCGCCTGAGGATGAGCGCCTGCGCGCAACCGTGATGGCGATTCGCGATGAGCTGACCGAGGGTGGCCTCGTGCTGCGCTACCGCACCGAGGCGACCGACGACGGGCTGCACGGCGAGGAGGGCACGTTTTTGATCTGCTCCTTCTGGCTCGTCTCGGCGCTGTCGGAGATCGGTGAGCATCGCGAGGCCGAGCACCTATGCGAGCGCCTGCTGTCCTACGCATCTCCGCTCGGTCTCTATGCCGAGGAGCTCGAGGCCTCCTCCGGACGGCACCTCGGCAACTATCCCCAGGCCTTCACGCATCTGGCGCTGATCAACGCCGTCACGCACGTGATCGACGCGCAGCAGCAGAGCTGAGGCGCCCGGGCGCCGCTCAGTAGCCGGGCTCGCCCGGCAGCAGGATGCGGGCGACCTCGCCCTCGAGCACGACCTTCGGCTCGACCGGCAGCACCTCGCGACCGTTCGAGTAGCGCAGCAGCGCATCGACGGAGGCGAAGTCGCTGAGCTGCTCGAGGTGCTTGATCGTCGGGAACACGAGCGCGATCTGCTCGGCGACGTGGGCTTCGAGCGCGGCTCGCGGCGTGAACCAGCCGAGATCCACGCACTCCTCGCCATCGATGCGCGGCTCCTGACCCGCGGGCAGCGGCGCCAGGAAGAAGTGCGTGTCGAAGCGGATCTTCACCTCGGCGGGCGTGATCCAGCGTGAGAACTTCACGAGCGCCGCGGGATCGTCCAGCTCGATCGCCGCCTCCTCGCTCAGCTCGCGCAGCGCCGCGGTGCGGTGCGCCTCATCGCCGTCGCCCTCGTGGGCGTCGACGGCGCCACCGGGAAACACCCATACGCCGCCCATGAAGCGCGCCTGCGGCGTGCGCCTGACGAGCAGCACTTCCAGTGCCCCGCCGCCACCGCGCAGCAGGATCACGCTCGCAGCCTGACGAGGCTCGACGGGCTCGCCGCCGTTGTACTCCTCGCCCGGCCCCGGGCGCTCGCTTCGCTGCGGTGCGCGCATCGGCTGACCCTACCTTGTCGGTAGTCTTCCGAGCATGAGAAAAGCGACGAACGCCCGGCGCGCATGAGCGCGCCGACCGAGACCCTCCAGCGCTGGATCTGCGAGTCCTGCGGCTACATTTACGACCCCGAGGAGGGCGATCCCGATGGGGGCATACCGGCCGGCACGCCCTTCGAGGGCATCCCCGACACGTGGTTCTGTCCGGTCTGCGGCGCGCGTAAGCGGGACTTCGTCCTCTACGAGGACTGAAAGAGCCTGACCGACTGGCCAAAGCTGCTCGCGCTCGACTCCGAGCGCGTGTGGCACCCCTATGGAGCGCTTCCCGCGGCGGCACCATCGCTGCCGGTCGTCTCGGCCGAGGGCGTGCGCCTGCGCCTGGCCGACGGGCGCGAGCTGATCGACGGGATGGCGTCCTGGTGGTGCGCGATCCACGGCTACCGCCACCCGGCGCTGGACGCAGCCGCGCGCAAGCAGCTCGGCCGCATGGCCCACGTGATGTTCGGCGGGCTCACGCACGAGCCCGCGATCAGGCTCGCCGAGCGCCTGTGCGAGCTCGCGCCGGCGGGCCTGGAGCGCGTGTTCTTCGCCGACTCGGGCTCGGTGTCGGTGGAGGTGGCGATCAAGCTCTGCCTGCAGTACCAGCACGCGCGCGGGCGCATGGAGCGCACGCGCCTGCTGACGGTTCGCGGCGGCTATCACGGCGACACGGCGGGAGCGATGGCCGTGTGCGATCCCGTCAGCGGCATGCACAGCCTGTTCGCAGGCGTGCTGGCGCAGCACGTGTTCGCCGAGCGTCCGCCGGATGGCTTCGACGCGGGCCTCGACGAGCGCTGGGCTGCGGAAGTGAGCGAGCTTGCCCAAGCGCGCGCCGGTGAGCTCGCCGGCGTGATACTCGAGCCGGTCGTGCAGGGCGCGGGCGGCATGCGCTTTCACTCGCCCGCATGCGTCGCGCACATGCGAAGCGTGTGCGACGAGCATGAGATGCTGCTCGTGCTCGATGAGATCGCCACCGGCTTCGGGCGCTCGGGGGCGATGTTCGCCGCCGAGCACGCGGGCGTCTCCCCCGATGTGATGTGCGTCGGCAAGGCGCTCACCGGCGGCTACATGACGCTCGCCGCCACGCTTTGCACAGCCGAGGTCGCCGAGGTGGTCTCAAGTGGAGAAGGCGGCGGGCTGATGCACGGCCCCACGTTCATGGCCAACCCGCTCGCCTGCGCGGTCTCGCTCGCGTCTCTCGACATCCTCGCCGACGGTGAGTGGGAACGCCAGCTCGCTCACATCGAGACCGAGCTTCGCGACGGTCTCGAGCCGGCGCGCTCACTCGACGGGGTCAGGGAGGTGCGCGTGCTCGGCGCGATCGGCGTCGTCGAAATGGAGCAGGACCTCGACGTCTCTGCGGCGACGTCGGCGGCGGTCGACGCAGGCGTCTGGCTGCGCCCGTTCAGGAACCTGATCTACGCGATGCCGCCGTATGTGACGGGCGGCGAGGATCTCGCGCTGCTCACCGCCGCGATGATCGCAGCGGCGAGCGCACGAAGCTGACCTGCCTATCTGTCCTGCTGCTCAGCCGCCGCGCGCTCAGCGCTCGAGCCAACGCCGCCACTCCAGCGCGTCCCCGGCCGCGGCGAACGCCGCCGGCTCAGGCCGAGCCAGGGGGGGCAACGCTGCGACCTCGACCGCGCCGAGCTCGGCGATCGTCTCACGGTTGGAGATCGCGATCGCGTCGGGGTGCTCGGGCCACGGCGTCAGCACGACGGCGCGCACCTCCAGCCCGGCCTCACGCGCAACGCGAAGCGTGAGCAGCGTGTGGTTGATCGTGCCTAGTCCTGGCCGGGCGGCGATCAGGACCGGCAGGCCGAGCTCGCAGGCGAGATCGCACACCGAGTAGACGGGAGTGAGCGGCACGAGCAGTCCCCCGACGCCCTCGGCGATCAGCGTCGCATCCTCCGCGGCGGCGCGTGCGTGCGCGATCAGGGTCGCGGGGTCGATCGGCGCACCTGCCAGCTCGGCCGCGAGGTGCGGTGAGACCGCGCGATCGAACAGCAGCGGGGCGACGTCCTGCGCCCGCTCGCCCGCCGCCAGCGCCAGCAGCTCGTGATCGGCCGGCCAGCCCTCCGCTGCGGGCGGATCGCCGAGGCCCGTCACGACGGGCTTGAACGCCCGCACGGCGACGCTCGCCGCCGCCATGCTCGCGAGCAGAGCGCAGCTGAGGATGGTCTTGCCCACGCCGGTGTCGGTCGCCGTGACGAACAGCCCGTCCAGGTGTCGGCTGGATCGAGTCAGGCGGCGTGGGCGCTTGAGAGCTCGCGCTCGATGTCAAACGGCGCCGCGGTGCTCTCCCTACGCACGGCCGCGCCGGCCGACGCCGACGGGGCGCCGCGCGGCGCGGGCGCGCGTGAGGATGCCAGGCCCGGCACCGGCGCGCCGCTCTCGAGATG
>JACDGG010000173.1 GCA_013815355.1 Solirubrobacterales bacterium | reverse complement strand
GCTCGACGTAGCGCGCCGGCGTGACGCCCGTCTCGGCGCGGAAGGCGCGCGCGAAGTGCCGTGGGCTCATGTTCGCGCGGGCCGCCATCGCCTCGACGGTGTGCACGGCGGCGATGTCCTCGAGCACCGCGCGCTGCGTCTCGCGCAGCGGCTCACGCCGGGGGGCCTGCGCGACGAGCGTGGCGCTGAACTGCGACTGGTTGCCCGGGCGGCGTAGGAACAGCACGAGGTGACGCGCGATCAGCAGGGCCGCCTCCCGGTCGAGGTCATCCTCCACGAGCGCGAGCGCCAGGTCCATCCCGGCGGTCACGCCCGCCGAGGTCCAGATCGATCCGTCTTTTATGTAGATCGGGTCGGGGTCGACCTCGACCCGTGGGTACTCGCCGGCCAGGCGCTCCGCGTCGGCCCAGTGCGTGGTCACGCGGCGGCCGTCGAGCAGGCCCGCGCGCGCCAGCAGGAACGCGCCGCTACAGACCGAGGCCGTGCGCCGCGCTCCCGCGGAGGCACGCGCGATCCAGCCGATCAGCTGCGCGTCCTCGCAGGCCTCTCGCTGTCCTCGCCCGCCCGCGATCACAAGCGTGTCGATCGGGCGCGGAGGCCGCTCGAGCGACGCATCGGGGACGATCGTGAGGCCGCTTGAGGTCCTCAGCGCCTGCCCCTTGCGGCTGAGCAGCTCGATCTCATAGGTCGGCTCGCGCCGGCCGGCCCACTCGATGAGCTGCCGCGCGCCCGCGAACACCTCGAGCGGTCCCGTGACGTCGAGGCTCTGCACCCCGGGGTAGGCCACGATCACGATGCGGCGCGGTGTGGCGGCTCTGGTCATGCAGCGATGATCCTTCACGTACGCGATGTCCGCAAGGACCAATTTCCAACTATTTCTGCCACGCTAGATGCCGGTCGAGCGCCGCCGGGCGCGGCGGTTTACGATGGCGCCCGTGGACGAGCCGGAGTTTCAGGAGGAGCACTACGAGTATGTGCCGGACCCGGACGCGCTGAGCGCCGCGCCGGGCCGCGTCGCGAGCATCGTCGGGGCAGCCGAACGAGCCGCCGCGAACGTGCGCGAGCAGGCTGAGAGCCGGGCCCGCGAGCGCATCGCCGAAGCCGATCGCGCCGCCGATCACCGCGTGCAGGCCGCCGACGACGAGTCCGAGGAGATCCTCGCCGCGGCGCGCGCGCAGGCCGAGACGACGCGCAACGAGGCGATGGAGACCGCGACACGGCTGCACGCCGAGGCCGAGCGGGTGCGCGAGGACGCCGCGCAGGCTCTCGCCCGCGCGCGCAGCGAGAGCGATCACCTGCTCACCGGGGCGCGCGAGGACGCCGCGCAGTGGCGCGCCGTGGCGCAGGAGGAGACCGAGGCGCTGCGCGTCTCAGCCGCCGCCGACGTGGAGCAGATGCGCGCGGAAACGCACCGGGAGCTGGAGCGGATGCGCGCCGCGGCCACGAAGGAGGGCGAAGCGCAGATCGCGGCGGGGCGCGCGGAGGCCGCGCGCATCGCACAGGAGATGAGCGAGCAGACCGAGCTGGCGCTCGCGGCGCGCCGCGAGGAGCTCGCGCGGATGCATGGCGAGGCCGAGGAGCAGGCCAAGGAGACAAAGGCTCACGCGCGCCGCGAAGCGCGCGAGATCACGCGCGAGGCCCACGCTGTCGCCAACGACGTGCTCGGCGACGGCAGCGAAGTCTCGCGCAACCTGCGCGAGCTGTCCGTCTCGCTGCGCAACAACGCCGAGCGCCTGCTGCGCGACGTGCGACTCACCCACGGCGCGATGACCGCCCGCCTGGATCAGGTTGCGCCGGGCGGCGAGCGGGGAGAGAGCGCTTCGGCCAGCGGCCGCGGGCGGAGCGAAGGGCCTGGGGATGATCTTGATGTGCCGGAGTTCATTCCGCGGGTGTAGTCGCTGCGATTGACAGTCGGGTCACATTCCAGGCGCTGTCTTGGCACAGAAACCACACCCACGTTACGGGCGTCGGCGTAGCGTAGGAAGACGTGGAAGGCCTGACGCCGAGCCAGAAGGGAGCAGCAGCCGAGGCTGCCATCGCAGCCTCGGTGATCGAGCTTGGGCTGACCGTCCTTCGCCCGCTTTGCGAGGGACGGCGATATGACCTGGTCGTCGATCTCGAGCCCGACCTGCTTCGAGTCCAGTGCAAGCTCGCCAGGCACATCGGTGGGGTGCTCGGGATCCATTTGCGGACAAGTCGCTACACCCCGGCAGGCTACGTGACTTCGAGCTACAGCGAGACCGAGATCGACGCTGTTGCCGCCTACTCTCCGGAGCTCCGGAGCTCCGGAGATGTTTCCTGATTCCGATCGCAGAGGCGGGCGGTATGAAGCAAATCTGCCTGCGCCTCGATGACGCCAAGAACAATCAGGTGCAGCGGATCAGATGGGCCCGCGACTACGATCTGGGCATCGTGCTCGCCCGCATGCGAGGGAGGAGCAAGTGACCTCTGGTAGCTACACTTGCGACTCACTACTCGGGGCTATAGCTCAGCTGGGAGAGCGCCGCCATGGCATGGCGGAGGTCGAGGGTTCGAGCCCCTCTAGCTCCATAGACGATCGCTTCTACCAGCTTGCTCGATCGGTTTGTCCAGTAGGCCGCTCTCGGGTGTGCTCAAAGGCTCTCGAGAGTCTGGTCCGCGAGCTCGTCCAGCTCGTGCGGGAGAGCTGAATCGGCGGCACGATCAGCGAGCTGGTTGCGCAGCTCCGGTCCAGAGAGCCAGCGCGCGCGGCGACCGTGGGGCACGATGTCTGCGATCGGCTCGCCGCGCACCGTAAGCGTCACCCGCTCACCCGCCCTCACCGCGTCGATCACCCGGCCCGTTTGGTTACGCAGATCCCGTACTCCGATGTCCATGTGCGACAGCGTAGTTCGCCCACCTCTAGGAACGCAGCAGACCGCCCGGAGGCACGAGCAGCACCGAGCACGGCCCCTCGTGCGCGACGCGCCGGCTCACGCTGCCGAGTGCACGCAAGCCTCTCAGCCGGCGACTGCCCATCACCACGAGCCGGTTAGGCCTGCGAGACGGAGGCTGCACCCCGGTCGGGGTCGGCGAGCAGCTCACGGACCTCGGCGCTTGACTCGACGCTTCGGATCAGCACCGACAGCACGGCTCCGAGCAGCGAGCCCGGCACACCATCGGGATCGATCAGCTTCAGCAGCGGCAATCCGATGCCCAGGCCGAGCATCACGTTGGCGAACTGCTCGGTCGCATGCGGCGGTGGCTCGAGACCCGCATCGGCCGCGCTCGCGGCCGCGAAGCGCGCGAGCGTCAAGCGCAGCATCTGCAGGGCATCGGCGAGACGCTCGCACAGCCGCTCGTCGCGCTGTGCGTAGCTCCACAGCTCGATAAACAGGCGGAAGGGGTCAGGGTCCTGATCGAGCAGCTCCATCCAGCGCGCGCTGCCCGCCAGCGGCCGCTCCCAGGTGCTGCGTTCGCGGTCGAACAGCGCCACCTGTTCTGCGACCTGGCGCGCCAGGTGCTCCTCCATCAGCGCGAGCAGCAGGTTCTCCTTGCTGCCGAAGTGCGCGTACACGGCGCCCTTGGTGAAGCCCGCCTCGGCGGCGACCTCGTCGAGCGTGGCGCCGTTGAAGCCGCGGCGTGAATACACGTGCGCCGCGGCCCGGAGCAACTGCGCCCGCGTAGCCGCCTTGCGGCTGCTGCGGTCGAACTCGCCTCGCGGCATCACAACGCCTCCCCGCACGCGGGCGTTGACAGATACTCATGAGTAGATATACTCACAGGTATGACTGTAGCACTGGCGAGCAGCCACTCATGACAGATCGGCTTCCCATGACAGATCGGCTTCCCCAGGGGCCGCGGATGCCGGTGCTGCTGCAGACGCTCGGCACATGGAGCCGTCCCACCGCCTTCCTCGAGCGCTGCCGCGCACGCTACGGCGCCCGCTTCACGATCCGCCTGCTGGGCCAGCCGCCGCTCGTGATGATCTCCGACCCCGAGGAGATCAAGCAGATCTTCCTCGCGCCCCCGGAGGTCCTGCACCCGGGAGAGGGGGCCCGCATCCTCGAACCGATCGTCGGCAGCCACTCGGTGATCCTGCTCGACGAGGGGCCGCACCTCGAGCAGCGCAAGCTGATGCTCCCCGCCTTCCATGGCGAGCGCATGCAGCGCCTCTCCGGCCTGATCGGCGAGCTCACCGCGGGCGAGGTCGACTCCTGGCCGCTCGACACGCCGCTCGAGCTGCACCCGCGCCTGCAGCGGCTCACGCTCGAGATCATCCTGCGCGCGGTCTTCGGCCTCGAGCGCGGATCGAGGCTCGACTCCCTGCGCGAGTTGCTCACGCGCATCCTCGCGCTGAGCGAGAGCCCGCTCTCGCTGCTGCCCCCTCCCCCCCGGCTGATCAGCCGCTTCACCCCGATGGTGCGCTTCGAAGCGATGAAGGCACAGGTCGATGAGCTGATCTATGGCCTGATCGAGGAGCGCCGCGACGAGCCGAGCGAGGGTGAGGACGTGCTGGCGATGCTGCTCGCGGCCACCCACGAGGACGGCTCGCCGATGAGCGCGCAAGAGCTGCGCGACGAGCTGATGACTGCGCTCGTCGCCGGGCACGAGACGACGGCTTCCCAGCTCAGCTGGGCCTTCGAGCGGATCGCGCGCGAGCCGCGCGTACAGGAGCGCCTGCGCGCCGAGCTCGACAGCGCCTCCGGCGATGACTACATGACAGCGACGATCAACGAGATCCTGCGCCGCCGCCCGGTGCTGCCCAACGCCGAGCCACGCCTGGTCAAGGAGCCGGTGGAGATCGGCGGATGGCGCTACCCGCGCGGAGCGGCCCTGCTCGCGAACGCCTACCTGCTCCACCACGACCCCGCCATCTATCCCGACCCGTATGCCTTCCGCCCCGAGCGCTTCCTCGAGAACCCACCGGGCACCTACACCTGGATCCCCTTCGGCGGCGGGCGCCGACGCTGCCTGGGAGCGAGCTTTGCGCTGCTTGAGATGAAGATCGCGCTGCGCACGGTGCTCGACCGCTACAGCCTCACACCGGCTCACCCGCGGCCGGAGCGCACTCGCCGGCGGAGCATCACGATCAGCCCGGCCGATGGCGGGCGCGTCCTGTTGCACGCACGCAGTCCAGGGCCCGCGGGGGCCGACGCCGCGGCCGAGCGCGTCGCCTCGCCCGCCTGAGCGCCCGCCCTGCGAAGGCGGCGTCGCTGCGCAATCATCTGCGGGTGGGACTGCTCGCAATCAAGCTGCTGCTTGCACCCAGCTTCGTCGTCGGCGCCTCGCTCGCGGCGCGCCGCTACGGCGCGAGGATCGGCGGCCTGATCGCCGGCCTGCCCGTCGTGGCGGGACCGATACTGCTCGTCTACGCGCTCGCCCACGGGCACGCCTTCGCCGCGGGCGCCGCCGCCGGGACGCTGCTCGGCCTGGTCTCGCTGATCGCCTTCGTCGTCGTCTACGCGCGCCTCGCTACCAGCGTGTTCTGGGGCGCGAGCATGCTCGCCGGCTGGCTCGTCTTCGCGCTGGCCACGGCCGCCTTCAGCGCGCTCACGGTCTCCGCCGGGCTCGCCCTCGCGATCGCCGCCGTCGGCCTGGCCCTGGGGCTCGCGGCGCTCCCCCGGCCCGGCCCCGAGCTGCGCCTGCACCCGTCCCCGCCCCGCTGGGATCTACCGGTGCGCGCCGCCTGCGCGCTCGTGCTCGTGCTGAGCCTGACAGCCGTCGCTGGCTGGCTCGGGCCGCAGCTCAGCGGGCTGCTCGCTCCCTTCCCGATCATCGCGACGGTGCTCGCCACGTTCACGCACGCCCAGCGCGGCACCGATGAGCTGCTGCGTCTGCTGCGCGGGCTGATCAGCGGCTTCGGCGCCTTCGCGCTGTCCTGCTTCACGCTCGCCGTCTCGCTGAACCCGCTGGGCACGGCCGCCGCGTTCGCACTGGCCACGGGCGTGGCGCTCCTGACGCAGGCTGCGACGTTCGTGCTCGTGCGCGGCGGTCCGACCTCAGCGGCAGTCCCGGAGATCTAGCTCGCCGACTCTGTCAGTCGTCGCGGGCGCTGCCCGCGGGCGAGGAGAGCGGGCTTGG
>JACDGG010000172.1 GCA_013815355.1 Solirubrobacterales bacterium | reverse complement strand
CGCGCAGCGTCAGCGCCACATCGGCGACGATCGCCTCGCCCATCGGCGCCCGCGCCGCCTCGTCGGGATCGCTCGTGATCGCGACCAGCTCGGTGCCCGCCGCGAGGAAGTCGCCGGGGATGTTGGGGTAGTAGGGAAAGACCGACGAGCCGGCCACGATCACGAGGTCATACCCGGCGAGGAATTCGCCGAGCGGGCCCACCGCCGGCGGCAACACGCCCTGGAAGGCGGGGTGGTCCTCGGGGAAGCCGAGCCGGTTGCCGCCCGTGGCCGGTGAGGCCCACACGGCGAGCCGCTGGCGCTCGGCCAGCTCGACGGCATCGTGCCAGCCGCCGGAGGCATCGACGTCGGGGCCAGCGATGAGCGCCGGGCGCTTGGCCGCGCGCAGGCGCTGCGCAAGCGCCTCGATCCGACTCTGCTCGGGACATGCGCGGGCGCTGAGGGTGCGGGCGATCTGGCCGGCGTAGTCGATCGACTCGAGCTCCACGCCCCAGTCGTCCATCGGGATCGACACGAACGCCGGGCCGGAGGGGGGGAGGGATGCGTGATGAATCGCCTGGGCCAGCGCGTAGGGGACGTCGGCGGCGCGCGAGGGCTCGTTGCTCCACTTCACGAACGGCTTGGGCACCTCGATCGCGTCGCGGTTGGTCAGGTTCGCCTGCATGCTCATCAGCGAGCGGGTCTGCTGGCCGGCGGTCACGAGCAGCGGCGCCTTGTTCGCGCGCGCGTTGAAGATCGCCCCGACGCCGTTGCCGAGCCCCGGCGCGGTGTGCAGGTTGACGTGGGCGACCCCGCGGCTCGCCTGGGCGAACCCGTCTGCCATGCCCACGGCCACGGCCTCCTGCAGGCCGAGCACGTAGCGGAAGTCCTCGGGCAGATCCGCGAGCATCGGCAGCTCGGTCGAGCCGGGGTTGCCGAAGATCGTGGTCATCCCGTGGCGGCGGAGCAGTTCGAGAGTCGCGTCGCGGACTGTGGTCATCGAGGCCTTTCCAGATATGCGGGTCCCGGCGCGCGGGCTTCGTTAGGCTGAGATCTTCCCATGAACGTCCGAGAGGCGGCCAAAGCATGCGCGCAGGTTCAAGAGCCACGAGGGCGGAGTCGATGGGGCTGCTGCGATGAAGGCACGCATGTCATTGGCTCTGCTTGCTGCGATCGCGGTGACCGCCGTGGTCGTGATCTCGACGAGCGGCGGCGGGGGAGGCCCACTCGATCCGCTCGCGCAGGCGGCCGAGACCACCACGCAGGCGGGAGGCATGCAGATGACGCTGAAGGGAAGCGTCACCGCGCCCGGTCTGTCAAGCCGGATCAGCTTCTCCGGCGAGGGCTCGTTCAACTTCAAGTCCCACGAAGGCAATCTCACGATGACGATGGCCGGACTGCCCGCGAGCGTCACCTCGAAGCTCGGCTCGGGCCCGCTGCAGATCACTGAGCTGTTCAAGGCGAGCACGATCTACATGAGCTCGCCGCTGCTGAGCGACAAGCTCCCCGGTGGCGCGCGCTGGCTGAAGCTGAACATCGCCCGCGTCGGGCAGGGCATCGGTCTTGACCCCAGCTCGCTGACGAGCGGCGGCGCGAACCCGACCGAGTACCTGCAGTACCTCAAGGCCGCCGGTGGGAGCTCCTCGGTCGTCGGTCACGACGTCGTGCGCGGCGTCGCGACGACGCACTACGCCGGCAAGATTGATCTGCTCAAGGCCGCTGAAGGGCAGCCGGGCGCCGATCGCTCGCGGATACGCCAGGCATTTCAGAAGCTGATCGGCGAGACGGGCCTGCGCGCGGTCCCGATCGATGTCTGGATCGATGCTCACGGCCTGGTGCGCAAGGTCTCGCTGGTGCTGAGCCTGAATACGGCCGGCCAGCACGTCGGGACCTCGATCGAAGCCGAATATCACGACTTCGGCCCCACGCAGAGCGTGACCGCGCCGGCGGGCTCTGAAGTGTTCGACATGACCCAGCAGGCGCTGCGGGGTCTCTCCTCGGTGGGCTGAGCGCGGCGAGATCGCAGTCGAGCGCCCGGGCGCTCAGCTGCGTGGCGTCTCGGCGGCGGCCATGGCCGCCTGCGCCCGGATCGCAGCCTGGGCCGCGGCGACGCGTGCGATCGGCACGCGATAGGGCGAGCAGGAGACGTAGTCGATGCCCGAGTGGTGCAGGAAGTCGATCGAGTCGGGGTCGCCGCCGTGCTCGCCGCAGACCCCCAGTTTCAGCTCGGGCTTGGCCGAGCGCCCGAGCCAGGCGCCCATGCGCACCATCTGGCCGACCCCGGGCGTGTCGAGCGTCTCAAACGGCGAGCGGTCGAGGATCTTGACGTCGATGTAGCGCCCGAGCACGCGTCCCTCGATGTCATCGCGGCTGAAGCCGAGCGCGGTCTGGGTCAGGTCGTTGGTGCCGAAGGAGAAGAAGTCGGCGTCGCGCGCGATCTCATCGGCCTGAAAGCACGCACGGGGAAGCTCGATCATCGTGCCGATCAGGTAGTCGTGCTGGTCGTGCTCGGCGGCGACGCCTTCGATCAGCTCGCGCACGAGCGCCAGCTCGCGCTCGTAGGCGACGAGTGGGACCATCACCTCGATCTGGGCCGAGGGCACCCGCGCCGCGGCGGCGAACAGCGCCCGCACCTGCATCTCATACAGCTCTGGGAAGAGGATGCCGAGACGCACGCCGCGGGTGCCGAGCATCGGGTTGGACTCCTGCAACTGCTCGACGCGCCTGCGCGCGCTCGATCCCTCTGGCAGCGCCTGCGGATGGGGCAGGAACTCGTGCAGCGGTGGGTCGAGCAGGCGCACGGTCACGGGCCGTCCATCGAGGACCGTGAGGATCTGCTCGAAATCGGACTCCTGCAGCGGGCGCAACTGCTCGATTGCCGCTGCCCGCTCGGCCTCCTCCTCGGCCATGATGAATGCCGCCATCAGCGGCTGGCGCTCGCCCAGGAACATGTGCTCGGTACGGCACAGGCCTATACCCTCGGCGCCCAGCTCGATCGCCTTGGTGGCGTCATCCGCGGTGTCCGCGTTCGCGCGCACGCCGAGCGTCCGCAGCTCATCGCACCAGCCGAGCACCGTCTGGAACTCCGCGGAGACCTCGGGCTCGACGAGCGGCACCTGATCGAGCGTGATCCGCCCGAGGCTGCCGTCGATCGCGATGTGATCGCCGGCGTGCAGCACACGCCCGGCGATGCGCAGCACCCGGGCTGTGAGGTCGACCTCGACGCCGGCGGCGCCGGTGACCGCGGGGCGTCCCATGCCACGCGCGACGAGCGCCGCGTGGCTTGCCTTGCCGCCCTCGCTCGTGAGGATGCCGCGCGCGGCGTGAAAGCCGGCGATGTCGTCGGCCTCTGTGAACGAGCGCACGAGGATTACCTCACGTCCCTCGCCTGCGGCCGCGACCGCCTCGGCGGCACTCAGCACGATCTCACCCGCGGCGGCGCCGGGCGATGCGGCGACGCCGGAGGCGATCAGCTCATAGTCGGCGCCGGGGTCGAAGGTCGGGTGCAGCAGTGCATCGAGCGTGGCGGGATCGATCGTGAGGATCGCCGCCGCGCGGTCGAGCAGGCCCTCCTTCACCGCATCGACCGCGAATCGCACCGCCGCCTGGGCGGGGCGCTTCGCATCGCGCGTCTGCAGCATGAACAGGCGGCCCTCTTCGACGGTGAACTCGGTGTCCTGCATGTTCTCGTAGTGGCGCTCGAGCTTGCCCAGGATCTCCAGCAACTGCTCGTGGACCTCAGGCAGCCACGCGCGCAGCTCACGGATGTCACGCGGCGTGCGCACACCCGAGACGACGTCCTCGCCCTGCGCGTTGGTGAGGAAATCGCCGGAGGGCTCCGGCGCGCCGGTGAGCTCATCGCGTGAGAAGGCCACGCCGCTGCCGCTGCGCTCGCCGAGGTTGCCGAACACCATCTGCTGGACGTTGACCGCGGTGCCCCACATGTCGGGGATGTGGTTCAGGCGCCGGTAGGTGACGGCGCGATCGCCCTGCCAGGAGTCGAACACCGCTCCGATCGCGCGGAAGAGCTGCTCGTGCGGCTCAGACGGAAAGTCATAGAGCCCCTGAAACTGGCGCGTGAGCTCGCGCAGTGCCTCGGCGTCGAGCTCGGTGTCGAGCGTCACGCCGCGCGCCGCCTTGCTCGCTGCGATCGCCTCCTCGAAGCGCTCGCCGGCGACGCCGAGCACGACGTTGCCGAACATCTGCACGAAGCGCCTGTAGGAGTCCCAGGCGAAGCGCTCGTTGCCCGAGCGCTCGGCCAGCGCGGCGACCGTTTCGTCGTTCAGCCCGAGGTTGAGCACCGTGTCGAGCATCCCGGGCATCGACTCGCGTGCGCCGGAGCGCACGGACACGAGCAAAGGGTCACGGCCGTCGCCCAGATGCCTGCCGACCTGTGCCTCGAGGCGCCCGAGCGCGTCGGCGACCTGCGCTTCCAGGCCATCGGGGAGCTCGCCGCCGTCGTGCATGTAGGCGATGCAGGCCTGCGTGGTGATCGTGAAGCCGCCCGGCACCATGCGGGGACCGAGCACGCGCGTCATCTCGGCGACGTTCGCGCCCTTGCCGCCGAGCAGCTCGCGCATCTCGCGTGAGCCCTCGGCGAAGTCCACCACCCAGCTGTCGAGGCGGGCGCTCGCGGAGGTGTCTGCGGATTGCTCGATAGCGCCGGAGGGTGCCACATGGCGCGGCAAGACGGCGCGCGCCACGCGGTCCTCAGGCCTGCGTGCGAGCGTCCTCGTACTCGCGCAGGAATCCCTCGAATAGGCGCCGGTGGCCTTCCTCGTCGCGTAGGATCGCGATCACCATGTCGTTCGTCGTGGGGTCGCTCTCCTCCGTCGCCTGGATGATCTCGTTGTAGAACTCGATCGCGCCGCTCTCGGCGGCGATGACGCCCTTGATCACATGCACGATGTCGTTCTGGTGCTCGGGCGGCTGCAGAAATGACTGTTCGGCCTCGAACTCCATCGAGCCGGGCACCACGCCGTAGAGCTCCTTGATCCGCTCGGCGAACTGCGTCGCGTGGCTGAGCTCCTCCTGGATGTCCTCGCGCAGCGAGGACATCACCTCCTGAGCACGGACTCCGTCGGGGTTGATCGAGCCTGCGATGTAGCTCATCACCGTCTCGACCTCCATCCAGTAGGCGCGCCGAAGCATCGCGACGATCTCCTCGCGCTCCTCGCTCATCTCCTGATCGAGGATTCCACTGTGGCTCTTGGTGGGGGGCATCTCGTCACCTCGGCTGTCGGCGTTCACAAGTTCTCGCCTGAGCCTTACCCTCACATTGCCTTCGCCAACCCGCCTCGCCGGTGCGCGCGGCGGCTCAGCTCGGCTCGGGGCGCTCCTCGCCGGGCCAGACCCCGGTCACGGAGGCAAAGCCCTTACGCGAAGCGTGGTCGACGAGGCCCTTGACGAGCCGGAACAGCGCGCCCTCCAGCGTCAGCGCGAGGATCAGCTTGGGGATCGGAACGTGGCGATGCTCGGCCTGTGGCGGCTGCTCGTCGTCGACGGCGCCCCAGATCAAGTCGAAGGTCTTGCGGCCCAGCAGGCCCGCGAGGATGCCGGAACCGATGCTGATCGGCAGGAATATGAGCTTGGACATCTTTCGTTCCTTTCAGCGGGGCGGCGCCGCGCCGGTGTGGCGGCGCCAGGCGATGAGTGTGACCGCTTCCTACCCTCGCCGTCCGATGCTCACGCCTGCGCGCGCGCAGGAGGCCGGCGGGCGCGCGCGAACAGAGCCCGGTGGTGCTGGGCGATCCTCGAGAGCGACGGGCAGATCAGCTGCATCCCGCGTTGAGCGCGAGCGTCGTAGGCTCCAGGCATGAACGCCCTCGAGTCGCTGCACGAGCGTCTGGCCGAGCTCTCCGATCTCGGCGCGATCGAGATGCTCGTGGAATGGGATCAGCTCGTGATGATGCCGAGTCAGGGGGCACCGGCACGCGCTCAGCAGCTCGGCGCGCTCGCGCGCCTGCACCACGAGCGGGCCACCGCGCAGGACATCGGCGAATGGCTGGCTGAGCTCGAGCCGGCCGATCTCGATCCGCTCGACTGCGACATCGTGCGCCTCGCGCGGCGCGACTGGGAGCGGGCGCGGCGCGTGCCCGACGAG
>JACDGG010000171.1 GCA_013815355.1 Solirubrobacterales bacterium | reverse complement strand
GGCCTCGGCGCGCGCGAGCGCCGGCACGCGAGAATCCTCCTCGTGAGGGTTCTCATAAGCCCTTCGACGTCGAGAGCTGAAGGCGCAGCCCCAGAGCAGCGGCGCTCTAGATTCGGAAGAGTGGTATAAGCGGTATGCCCGTTGGGCGCGCGACGCACGCAACACTCGTCTACCGACGGGAGGAGAGTAGGGGCCGTCGTCTAATAAGGAAGTCAGAAGTCCCCGCAACTTTGGGGACTGACAGGAGTCCTTGAGGGTAGAGGTCAGATGTTGTCAACTGGGAGGTCGGGAATGAGGGTCCACGTTCGTCTTTCGCTGCTCGCGCTGCTGCTCGCAGCGGCCGCCATCGTCGCGCCGGCAGCTCAGGCGGCCGAATTCCCCGCGATCGAAAAGTTCATCGCGACAAACTGCACGGTCGGAACCTGCGGTCAGGAAAAAGTCGCCAATGGCTTCTTCGAGCCCAAGGCCGTGATAACCGTCAAAGAAGCCGAAAAAGAAGGCTTTACCCAAGCCGGTGGCCGCGTGCCGTTCGGCATCACCGACTTCAAGATCGCGACCTTCGAAGAAGGCAAACCCAGCACCCAGCCCGGTGAAGCCGGCAAACAGGTGCCCACGTCGCTCGTCACACACCTCAGGACCGATGTCGCGCCGGGACTCGCGACGAACCCGTTTGCGGTCGCACAGTGCTCGCTGAAAGACTTCGGCGACACCGAAGCGGTTCCCGGCAGCGGCTTCTATCTGGCGCCGAAATGCGCGACCGGACCCGAAGGGACTGAACTCGGGACCAACGAAGTCACGGCCTATGCCGGACCCCTGGCAAAAGATCAAGCTCTCTCCGGCACCGTCTACAACCTCGAACCTGAAACCGGCCTCGCATCCGAGTTCGGCGTGGCGCTCAAAATCCCGATGTTCCTATCGGGTGGCGCCCTCAAAGCCGGTTTCGAAAAAGCAGAAGCGGAAGGCGCCAAACCGGGTGTCAACGGCTTCCCATCGCTTGAAAAACAGGGAGAAATCGAGTCCCAGCAGTACTTCGCCCACACCCTGATCAAGGGCAACGTCGAATGGGGCAAGCAGGCCAATGGCACCAACCAGGGCGACTACCACGACTACTTTGAAATCGACGTCTCGCCGAAGCTGCCGCTGATCCGCTCGCGGCTCGTCTTCGAAGGCACGCGAGGCAACGGCGCGTTCATCACGAACGCGACCAGCTGCCCCGGCCACAACACGACCACGCTGAAAGAGACCGATCTCGAAGGAACCGTCGTAAAAAGTGAATTCACGACGCCGATCGGCCTTGAAAACTGCGAACTCGTGCCCTTTGCGCCGGTGCTCGCGCTGAAACCGTCCACCACGGGAGCAGACGAACCGGATGGGATCGTGACCGAAGTCGCGCTTCCGCAGAACCCGAAAGCGCTCGAGAGCTCCGAGCTCAGGGAAGCGGTCGTGAAACTTCCCGAAGGCATGACGCTGAACCCGTCCGCAGCCGCCGGTCTGACCGCGTGCACGCCTGCCCAGGCTCGGGTGCACAGCTCGACGCCGGCCGTGGACTGCCCTGCCTCCTCCGAAATCGGCACGGTGGCACTCGAAGTACCGACGCTGCCCGCCGGTTCGCTGACGGGCAAGATCTACCTGGGCGGTCCGGAATCGGGTCCGATCACAGCGCCGCCATACACGATCTACGTGGACGCCGAGTCAGCACGCTATGGCGTCTCGGTGCGTCTCACGGGCCAGACGGTTCCTGACGAAACGACCGGGCAGCTGACGACGACGTTCCCATACCCGGAAAACCCCGAACAGCCGTTCACAAGCATCGCGCTGCAGTTCAAGGGCGGGGCGCTCGCACCGATCGCCAACCCGATCGGCTGTGCGCCCGGCAGTGCGACCGGCAGCTTCGTGCCGTTCTCCGAACCGGGCACGACGAAGACGAGCAACTCGCCCTTCGCCGCAACCGGATGTGCCTCGCCGGTGGCGTTCGCGCCGACTCAGACGACGGCCAACCAGACCCCGACGGCAGGTGCTCATACCTCCTTCACGTTCAACCTCGAACGTCCCGCGGGCCAGCAGTTCGTCTCGCAGGTGAAGACGACGCTGCCGGCCGGCCTGGTCGGGGCGATCCCCGCGGCGACGCAGTGTGCCGAACCGGGCGCCGCCAAAGGCGAATGCCCGGCTACCAGCCAGCTCGGCACGGCGACCGTGCTTGCCGGATCGGGAGTGACCCCGTATCAGTTCACGGGCCCCGTCTACCTGACCGGTCCCTACAACGGCGCCCCGTTCGGTCTCTCGATCAACGTCCCGGCTGTGGCCGGCCCGTTCAACCTGGGCTCCGTGGTGACGAGGGCGATGATCAACATCGACCCCTCGACCGCGCGCGTCACGGTGACGAGCGTGCTCCCGCGGATCGTCAAGGGCGTGCCGCTGCGGGTGCGCAAGATCTCGGTCGCGGTGACGAAGCAGGGCTTCATGCTCAACCCGACCAACTGCGGCGTGCTCAGCGCGGACTCGGCGATCACCGGCTTCGTGCCGGGCACGAGCGAAAGCACGACCGCGACGCTGACCTCCCCGTTCCAGGTCACCGGCTGCAGTGGGCTCGCCTTCAAACCGAAGTTCACGGCGGCCATGAGCGCCAAGACCTCGAAAGCCAACGGCGCGAGCCTTGAAACGACGATCAACGAGCCGGCCGGCGGGGCCAACATCAAGTCGGTCCTGGTGCAGCTGCCCAAGACCCTGCCCTCACGACTGACCACGCTGCAGAAAGCGTGCTCGGAAGCAGCGTTCGCCGCCAATCCATATAGCTGTCCGAGTGGCTCGTTCGTCGGGAACGTGCGAGCGAATACCCCGCTGCTCGCCAGCAAAATGAAAGGCCCCGCGATCCTCGTCTCACACGGGGGGCAAGCGTTCCCTGACCTCGACCTCGTACTCGAAGCCGAAGGTGTGCGTGTGATCATCGTGGGCAACACGAAAATCAAAAACGGCATCACGACCACGAACTTCGCGACCACTCCCGATGTGCCGGTCACGAGCATCACGGTCAATCTCCCGACAGGACCGCACTCGGCGCTGACAGCGTTCGGCAGCGTCTGCGCCAAGCCGCTGATCATGCCCACGACGATCGCCGGCCAGAACGGTGTGGTGCTCAAACAGAACACGCACATCCGGGTCAAGGAATGCGGTGTGAAGATCGTGGGTCACAAGGTGGTCGGAAACATCGCCTACCTGACGGTGCAGACACCGGCTGCCGGTCGCGTGAGCGGAAGCGGCAGCAGGGTCGCGACGATCTACCGGCGCTTCAACGCCGCGAAGCACACCGTCTCGCTCAGGGTGCCGCTATCGAGCGGGGCGCGGCGCCGTGGCCGTCCGCTGCGCGCGAAGATCCGCGTTGGATTCGTGGCCAAGCATGGTGGCTCGCACTCCGCGGCCAGCATCACGCTCACCTTCCGCTGAGCTTCATCCCCTCGGGCTCTGGGGCGGCGCGACCGCCGCCCCAGCCGCCCGACGGGCTCCCCGGAATGGATCGATCATGGCTCCACGGGTACGTCTGATCGGCGCAGTCGAGGGCCGAATTTGCGGGCAGGATTGCGTGATCGCTGGTTGCCGGGTGCCCGATGCCGTAGATTGACTGCATGGATGGCGTGTCAGGTACGGATACCTCGGCTGTGGATGTGGGCGTCGATCGCCTGCTCGCAGGCATCCGCCGTCTGACCGCGCTCGCCGACAGCGCCTCCGACGCCGAGACGATCTTTCGCGCGATGGCGCGCGAGCTGCTGTCGGTGCCGGGCGCCGAGGAGGTGCACATACATCACCTCGGCAGCGCCGAGGACCAGGACGAACTGGTCACCGTGTACATGTTCGCCGGCGAAGGGCGCCTGAGCTACCTGGCTCCCCGATCGGAGCGTCCGCCGGGGGTGAGTTGGGTCGCGAGCACCGGGCAGAGCTTCCTCGCTGCCGAGGCGGAGGAGTTCCGCGTGAGCGTGCCCCGCCTGGCGGCCACGGGCGAGCTGAGCGCCGCGCTGCTGCTGCCACTTGCCGATCGCGGCGAGGTCGAGGGGGTTGTGATCCTCGTGCGGCGTGTCGCCGAGGTGTTCGGCGCCTCGGCCGTCGAGCTCGCCACGGCGCTGGTCGAGCAGACCGCGACCGCGCTTGCGCTCGTGCGCGCCCGCGCCGAGGCGGGCACAGATGCGGTCACCGGCTGCATGAACCACCGCGCGATGCGCCGTCGCCTGGGCGAGGAGATCGGACGTGCGGCGCGCACCGGCGGTCCCCTCTCGTGCCTGCTGATGGATCTCGACGACTTCAAGCTCGTCAACGACCGTCACGGCCACGGCGCCGGCGATACGATGCTGCGCGCGGTCGTGCAGGCGCTCGTGGGCGAGTTCCGCGCTTTCGATCGCGTTGCGCGCTACGGCGGCGATGAGTTCGTGGTGATTCTGCCCAACGCCGAGCTCGAGAGCGCCGCCGCGGCGGCGGCCAGGGCGCTCGAATGCCTGCACGCGCTGCCGCGGGTGGGCCTCGCCGGCAATGGCGTCTCGGCGTCGATCGGCGTCGCCCAGTGGCAGCCGGGCATGGGGACCGACGATCTGCTCGAAGCCTGCGACGCGGCCCTGCTGCGCTCCAAGCGCCAGGGCAAGGGGCGCGTCACACGCGCCTCCCAGTCGCTCGTCTGAGGCGCCGGCGCACCCAGCGAAGCCGCGCGGGCGCGCCCCGCGGAGCCGCCCGGACGCGTCGATCGGGCTGTCGGCGCGAACCCGATCTCCCGCTCGACTCTGCGAGACTGCGACACGCCCCTGTAGACCTCCAGAGCCCCGGGAGACGACCATGTCGCAGAACAGCTTTGGCGCCAAGGACACGCTCGTCCTCGCCGGCCGCAAGCACGAGATCTTCCGCCTCGATGCCCTGCAGCAGCGCTTCGACGTGGCGCGGCTGCCGTTCTCGCTGAAGGTGCTGCTCGAGAACCTGCTGCGCACCGAGGGCAACGGCTCGGTCACCGCCGCCGACATCGAGGCACTGGCCGGGTGGGATGCCCGCGCGCAGCCCAGCAAGGAGATCGCCTTCTCCCCGGCGCGCGTGCTGATGCAGGACTTCACGGGCGTGCCCGCCGTGGTCGACCTCGCCGCGATGCGCGACGCGATGGCGGAGATGGGCGGCGACCCCGCCAAGATCAACCCGCTCGCGCCGGCAGAGCTCGTGATCGATCACTCCGTCCAGGTCGACGCCTTCGGCACGCGCGACTCCTTCCGCTTCAACGCCGAGCGCGAGTTCGAGCGAAACCAGGAGCGCTACGCCTTCCTGCGCTGGGGGCAGGGTGCGTTCGACGACTTCGCGGTCGTGCCGCCGGACACCGGGATCGTGCATCAGGTCAACCTCGAGTACCTCGCGCGCGTCGTCTTCGAGAACGAGAAGACAGGCCAGGCCTACCCCGACACGCTCGTCGGCACCGACTCGCACACCACGATGGTCAACGGGCTCGGCGTGCTCGGCTGGGGCGTCGGCGGGATCGAGGCGGAGGCGGCGATGCTCGGCCAGCCGATGTCGATGCTCATACCGCAAGTGCTCGGTGTCCGCCTGCACGGCCGTCTGCCGGAGGGCACGACCGCCACCGACCTCGTACTGACCGTGACCGAGATGCTCCGCGCGCGCGGTGTCGTGGGCATGTTCGTTGAGTTCTACGGCGCCGGCGTGGGCGCGCTGCCGATCGCCGACCGCGCGACGATCGGCAACATGTCACCCGAGTTCGGCTCGACCTGCGCGATCTTCCCGATCGACGCACAGACGCTCATCTACCTGAAGCTCTCCGGGCGCCCGAACGATCAGATCGCGCTCGTGGAGGCGTATGCCAAGGAGCAGGGCATGTGGCACGACGAGCACTCCGAGCAGCCGACCTTCTCGGACACGATCGAGCTGGATCTGAGCACCGTAGAGCCGAGCATCGCCGGCCCCAAGCGCCCGCAGGACCGGGTCTCGCTGAGTGAGGCCAAGGTCGCCTTTCGCACGGCCCTGCTCGACTACGTGCCGAGCGACGGCGAGCAGGCCGATGCCCAGGACGAGGCCGTGGCGGAGTCCTACCCCGCCTCCGACCCCCCCGCCAACGGGGCTCCGGGGCACGCGCCGCCGGCCGCTGAGCCCGCC
>JACDGG010000001.1 GCA_013815355.1 Solirubrobacterales bacterium | reverse complement strand
GCGCAGGCGAGTCGGGCGCGCGCCGAAGCCCGGGGCGCCGCTCGGCTGGCGCCGCTGGGCGACTCCGAAACGCGCGGCGCTCGCACTGCTCGCGCTCGTCTTCGGCTGGCTCTTGCTCTCGCTCGTGCTGTTCCTGCTCAGCTCCGCGCTGAACCGTACATCGCCGCCGGGCGACCTCTCCGCGTCGCTCGACTCCGCGGGCTACCCCCTGACCTCGGCCAACAACATCCTCGTGCTCGGCTCCGACCGCCGTCAGAAGAACAGCAAGGAACCGGGCGCTGAAACCTCGGGCCCGGGGCGCTCGGACTCGATCATGCTGATCCGCACGGGCGCCGGGCATGCTGCAAGGCTGTCGATCCCGCGTGACACGATCGTCGAGATCCCGGGTCACGGACTGCAGAAGATCAACGCCGCCCACGCGTTCGGCGGCCCGGCCGAGTCGGTGCGCGTGATCAAGCGCTGGCTGGGAATCCCGATCAACCACGTGGTCGAAGTCAACTTCGAAAACTTCCCGCAGCTGATCGACGCGATGGGCGGCATCGACTACAGCGGCGGCTGCGTCGTCTCGCGCATCGACGGCGGCTTCAGCCAGGGCGGCTACACGCTGCGCCTGCGGGCGGGCACGCACCACCTCGACGGCAAGCAGGCGCTCGCGCTCGCGCGCACCCGGGAGAACCTGTGCGCGCCCAACCAGAACGACCTGCAGCGCGAGGAACACCAGCAGGCGCTGTTCAACGCGATGAAGAGCCGCCTGCTCTCACCCTCCAGCTTCCTGCGCCTGCCCTGGATCGCGTGGGACGCGCCGCCCACGATCATCTCCGACATGAGCGGCCCCACCCTGATCGGCATGTTCGCGGCGCTCGCCGCCGGCGGCACGCCGCCGACGCGGGTCTTCAAGCACCCTCAGGCCGAGGTCGTGCCCGGCGTGGGCGACGGTCTGAATGTCTCCGCAGCCGAACGACACGCTGCCGTGACCCAGTTCCTCTCCGGCTGAGCAAGCCCAGAGGATCTCAGCGGCGGCCGGGCTCAGCCCTTGGCGGCGAGCGGCTTTGAGTCCTTCTTCTTGGCAGTGCCCTTCTCGCTCTTGCCCTCAGCCGAAGACGAGGAGGAGGAGGAGGAGGAGGAGGTCGAAGAGGAGTCCGAGGAGGATGACTTCTCGCCCGAGGACGAGGACGTCTCAGAGGAACCGGAGGAGCCCTTCTCCGAGGAGCTCTTCTCCGATGAGGACTTCTCCGATGAGGACTTCTCAGCGGCCGCCGCGGTCTCGCGCTGGCGGTTGCGCGTTCCGTAGTCGGTGTTGTAGAAGCCTTTGCCCTTGAAGTGCACGGCCGGAGCGTGCAGCACGCGCTCGACGGGAACTCCCGTGTCGGGATCGACAGTCAGTGCCTCTTCGCTAAAGCTCTGCTGCAGCTCGAACTTGGTGCCGTCCGGGCGTCGGTACTCATAGATCGGCATGGTGGCCGATTATAGGAGCGTCAGTCGCTCAGCAGAGCGCGCACACACGTGATGCCGGCGCTGATCGTCGGCACGAAGTCGCGCTCGGGCTCGCTCAGCATCCTCAGCGCGAAGCCGTCGCCGAGCGCGAACAGGATCTCGGCGACCGCTTCGGGCTCGGCGTGCAGGCGCAGGATGCCCTCGCGCTGAGCGCCCGCCAGCATGCCGGCGACCTGTTCGCGCGTGCGCCGCATCAGGCCCGCGTACTCGGCGGCGATGTCCTTGTTGCGGCGCGAGAGCGTGAAGAGCTCGAACACGAGCGTGACGAAGTCGGGGTCCTCGCGCACCGTGTCCTGCAGGTTCTGCGCCATCAGCCCGATGAAGTCATCCGCGGTGGTCGCGGTCGAGAGCTGACGCTCCAGGCGCTCCATGCGCACCTCTCCGTCGCGGCGCACCGCCTCGACGAGCAGCTGCTCCTTGGTGCCGAAGTAGTAGTGCAGCAGGCCACGCGAGACGCCCGCCTCGCGCGAGACATGATCGAAGGTCGAGCCCGCCGTCCCGCGCTGCGCGACGCTCGAGCGCATCGCATCGACGATGCGCTTGGCCTTCTCGCCCGACAGCGAGCGTGCCGGCGCCGGCGCGACCTCGGCGTCGGTGAGCACCACGTCAACCGCCCCCATGCGTCCTCTCCACCCCTGCCGACTAGCTGCCGGCGACAGGCTCGGGAGCCGGCGTCGCAGGAGCGGTGCTCGAGCTGTAGTCGAACTCCTCCTCGGCGCCGAACAGGGCGTCAAGCACCTTCGAGCGCAGATCCTCGCTGAGCGCCATCGCGAGCGCGCCACCGATGATCGCCAGCATCAGCATGCGCCCGAGCCCGGCTTTGCGACGAGACTTCTTCGGGCCTTCGCGCAGCGAGCCCCCCGCGTCGCGCAGCGACTCGATCGCGCTCTTGAGCTCGCCCTGGAGCTTGCGGTCTTCGAGCAGCGCCTTGTGCGGCGCCTTGCCGTTGTTGATGCGCCCGTAGGCGTTGCGCGCCGCGCCGTAGGCGCTCTGCAGGCTCGCGCGAAGATCCTCATCCTCCACGAGGCGCTGCAGGTACTGATTGTTCTGAGCCGCCTTCGCTGCCTGTTCGGCCTTGCTCAATTTGTCCTTCGCTGCCATGTCGCCACCGCCTCTGCCGAAAGCTTGCTGGTCTGCAGGCAATATACCCCGCGAAGCGATAAATAAGCCGTCTATACGTGCAGGGCAGCCTGCTCCTGGGCGGAGGGGAACGCCCAGGCGGCGCGCGTGCGACGCTCCGCTCGGAACACGAAGCGAAGCTGGGGGGGCGGTTTCAGCTGCGCCTCGTGCGGGCGAAAGGTGCTGCAGGGCTCGTCCACCGCGAGCGCGCACAGGAGGTTGACCCTGAAGAAGCACTGCTCGCAGCTGACCTTCGGCACGCTCCGTTTGGGCGTGCGCCCGCTCTGCGTTCTCTGCACCTGCACCTATCCCCCATGCGAGTCGGAATGGACTTGACCTGACCCCGATCAAAGCACCATCGACGGGAGCGCTCAAGGCACGCTCGTGCCCCAATCCGCAAATCGCAGGAAAACAGTTTTTCTAGCCGGAAATAGCTCGCGAGTCGTCACTTGGGTGTGACGATCTTCCTGGATATGCCGCATTTTCCGGGCATCTCACGGGAATCGGCGCCGCCGGCGTCATCATCTCTGGCGATGCGAATTCTCGTCACCGGCGCCAGTGGCTTCATCGGCTCGCTGCTGGCCCCCCGCCTCTGCTCCGAAGGGCACACGGTGAGAGCCCTCGGGCGTGAGCCCGCCCGCGTCGAGGCGGCGCTCAGCCGCGGCTGGCCGACACGCCGAGCCGCCCAGCTCGAGGTCGTGCGCGGCGATGCGCTCAGCGGTAGCGGACTCGACCGCGCGCTCGCGGGCGTCGAGGTCGCCTATTACCTGATCCACTCGATGGAGCCATCGCCCGCGCCCGGCTCGTTCTCCGTGCGCGAGGGCATCGCCGCCGAGAACTTCTGCGCAGCCGCGCAGCGCGCGGGCGTTCGACGGATCGTGTACCTCGGCGGCCTCGTCCCGCGCTGGGGCGCAACGGGGAAGAACGGCGGCCATGCAACGCCCGAGCCCGGCTCGCGCCACCTCGCGAGCCGCGAGCACGTCGAGCGGGTCCTGCTCGACGGGATCGAGGATTCGATCGCGCTGCGCGCCTCGATCGTGATCGGCGCACGCTCGCGCTCCTTCCGCCTGCTCGTGCGCCTCATCGAGCGCATGCCCGTGCTCGCGCTGCCGGCCTGGCAGCGCTTTCGCACTCAGCCGATCGACGCCCGCGATGTGATCGCGATGCTCGCCGCCTGCGCCACCCCTGAGCGGGGCGCGCGCCACCTGGAGATCGGCGGCCCGGACGTCCTCAGCTACGGCGAGATGCTCGGCCGCATCGCCGAGCTGATGATCGTCAACCGCCCAGCGCTGCGGCTGAGGCTGAGGCTGAACCTGACATCCGTGACAGCGCGTGTGGCGGCCGCGATCGCGGGCGAGGACCCGGAGCTGGTGCTGGCGCTAATGGAGGGACTGCAGGGTGACCTGCTCCCCTCCGAGGACCGCGCCGCAGAGCTGCTCGGCGTGCGATTGCACTCATTCGACGCCGCCGTGGAACACGCGCTGGGCGAATGGGAGCAGACCGAGCGCCTGGCGGCGCGGTGATGGGTGATACCCCAACGCGCGCCCAACGGCTACGGTTGCCGCTGGCGTTCCCCGCGCCCGCCACCCGATGAGCCACGTCACAGCCACAATCCGCATTGACGCGGCGCCAGCAGAGGTGTGGGCGTTCGTGACCGACCCCGCGGCCCTGGGGCAATGGGTCACGATTCACCGCAAGCTCCAACACGCCGACAGCGGTCCCCCGCGAGTGGGGTACACGATGGACCAGCAGATACACATGCGCGGCGTCGGCCTCGAGGTTCACTGGAAGCTCGTGGAGTGCCGCCCATGCGAGCTGGCCGTGTGGGAGGGACGCGGACCTGCACGTTCGCATGCACGCACCGAATATGCCCTCAAAGAGGACGCCGGTGGCACCCGCTTTGACTACCGCAACGAATTCCGCCCGCCCCTGGGGCCACTGGGCGCACTGGTCAGCCGCGCGCTCGTCGGCGGCATGCCCGAACGCGAGGCGAAGCGCACCCTCGAGCGCCTGCGCACCCACATGGAGCAGGTTACAGAACGCAACTAGTGTAAGGTCAACTCACCAGACGATGTTGGGTGAAACCGCATCCACACTAGTGAAGAGGACTCAAACCGTGACTGACTTTCTTGATGAGAAGCGCCGCGAGATCACCGGCCGGCTGACAGAGCTCAAGCCCCTGGTCGACGAGTACAACCGCCTCGAGGCCGCCGCCTCGGCTCTCGCAGGCGTAGGTGGATCGGCCGCCTCCGCCCCCGCCGCGACGGCCCGCCGCCGTGGACCAGGACGTCCGCGCGGGTCGGTCAGCCGTGCGAACACCGCCACGGCGACTCCCGCGAAAGCCGCACGCAAAGCGGGCCGCCCGGGCAAAGGACGCGCCGGACGCCGCAAAGGCAGCGGGACGCGCGCGGCCGAGGCGCTCTCCTTCGTGCAGGGACAACCCGGCATCTCGATCCCCGAGCTGGCCGCCAAGATGGGCATCAAGCAGAACTACCTCTACCGAGTGCTTCCCGGACTCGAGCAGGAAAGCAAGGTGGAGAAGAAAGGCCGCGGCTGGCACCCCAAGTCCTAGCGTCTCTGTTGGAAAAGAAAAAGGGCGCGGTCGAGAGACCGCGCCCTTTTCTAATTAATAGAACGAGCGCCGCTCAGTGGGATGGCGTCGCGCGCGGTAGAACCGCGGCGCGGACGCGGCGCGGAGCTAGATCATGCCCTGCTCTTTGACCGTGTCGCGCTCGCCGGTCAGCTCGGCCAGCGAGGCGTCGATCTTCGAGCGGGAGAACTCGTCGATGTCGAGGCCCTGCACGATCGTGTACTCCCCGTTTGCGCATGTGCAGGGGAAGCCTGAGATCAGTCCCTCGGGCACGTCGTAGGAGCCGTCGGAGGGGACGCCCATCGACACCCATGCGCCGTCGGTGCCATTGACCCAGTCATACACGTGGTCGATCGCCGCGTTGGCGGCCGAGGCGGCCGAGGAGGCGCCGCGCGCCTCGATGATCGCCGCGCCGCGTTTGCCGACGTTGGGCAGGAAGTCATTCTCGATCCAGGCCTCATCGTCGACCACGCCCGCCGCCTGGCGCCCGCCGACGTGGGCGTGGAAGAGATCGGGATACATCGTCGGCGAGTGGTTGCCCCACACGCCCATTTCGGTGATGTCCGTGACGGGCACGGAGAGCTTGGCGGCAAGCTGTGCCACGGCGCGGTTGTGGTCGAGGCGCATCATCGAGGTGAAGCGCTCGTTGGGGATGTCAGGTGCGTTGTTCATCGCGATCAGGCAGTTCGTGTTGGCGGGGTTTCCGACCACGAGCACCTTCACATCGCTTGCCGCAACCGCGTTCAGCGCCTTGCCCTGCACGGTGAAGATCTCGCCGTTGGCGCTCAAGAGCTCCGCGCGCTCCATGCCCGGACCGCGCGGACGCGAGCCGACGAGCAGCGCGATGTTCGTGGCGTCGAACGCGTCGGCGGGGCGGTCGTGCAGGTCGAGGCCGGCGAGCAGCGGAAAGGCGCAGTCGATCAGCTCCATCGCGACGCCCTCCAGGGCGCCCATCGCCTGGGGTATCTCAAGCAGACGCAGATCGACGGGCACCTCGGGGCCGAGCAGCTGGCCGCTGGCGATGCGAAACACGATGCTGTAACCGATCTGCCCGGCGGCGCCGGTGACGGTAACTCGTACGGGTTTGCTCACGAAATCATCTCCTGGTCGGTGCGTTCATATGAGTGGTCGGTCGACGTGCGCGCGCCGGGCCCGTCAGGCGGCGGCGCGCTGCAGGTTCTCCTCGATCGCGGCGAGGAACTCCTGGGTGCTCTGCCACGGCTGATCGGGGCCGATCAGCAGTGCGAGGTCCTTGGTCATCTTTCCGCTTTCGACCGTCTCGATGCACACGCGCTCGAGCGTCTCTGCGAAATCGATCACCTGCGGAGTGTCGTCCATGCGCCCGCGCGCGGAGAGCCCGCGCGTCCAGGCGAAGATCGAGGCGATCGGATTGGTCGAGGTCGGCTTGCCCTGCTGGTGCATCCGGTAATGCCGCGTGACGGTGCCGTGCGCTGCCTCCGCCTCGACCGTGTTGCCGTCTGCGGTCATCAACACGCTCGTCATCAGCCCCAGCGAGCCGAAGCCCTGCGCGACGGTGTCGGATTGGACGTCGCCGTCGTAGTTCTTGCAGGCCCACACATAGCCGCCTTCCCACTTCAGCGCCGCCGCGACCATGTCGTCGATCAGCCGGTGTTCATAGATGATGCCGGCCTTCTCGAAGTCGCTCTTGAACTCCGCCTCATACACCTCCTCGAAGATGTCTTTGAAGCGTCCGTCATAGCGCTTGAGGATCGTGTTCTTCGTGGACAGGTACACCGGGTAGTTGCGCTCCAGGCCGTAGCGCAGCGAGGCGCGCGCGAAGTCACGGATCGAGTCGTCGAGGTTGTACATCGCAAGCGCGATGCCGCTGCTCGGGAATTCATAGACGTCGAGCTCGATCGGCTCGCCCTCGCCGGCCGGCGTGAAGGTCAATGTCAGCTTGCCCTCGCCGGGAACGAGCATGTCGGTCGATCGATACTGGTCGCCGAAGGCGTGGCGGCCGATCACGATCGGCTTCGTCCAACCCGGCACGAGGCGGGGAATGTTCGCGATCACGATCGGCTCGCGGAAGATCACGCCGCCGAGGATGTTGCGCACGGTGCCGTTGGGTGAGCGGTACATGTCCTTCAACCCGAACTCCGCAACGCGCGCCTCGTCGGGGGTGATCGTCGCGCACTTGACACCGACGCCGTGGCGCTTGATCGCCTCGGCCGCTTCGACCGTCACACGATCGTCGGTCTCGTCGCGATGCTCGATGCCGAGGTCGTAGTACTTCAGCTCGACGTCCAGGTAAGGGACGATCAGCTGCTCCTTGATGAACGACCAGATGATCCTCGTCATCTCATCGCCGTCGAGCTCGACAACCGGGTTCTTCACCTTGATCTTCGCCATGTATGGGTCCTCGGGGTCTCGGCGTTGGGGGGCGGCCGATGCTATCGCCCGACGCTTTGAGGACGGGCGGCGAGTCCCCGCGGAAGTTGGCTGGAGGCGTTGAAAGACCGCAAAAGCGGTATCGGGAAGCACGCAAAAGCGGTACTAAAGACCACGCAAAAGCGGTATTGTATGTGTGTGGCATCGCGTGATTACGTTCCCCGCCTGGCTGACGCACGCCTACAGGACCTCATCTCTGAGCTGCCTGCACTGCTCATCACCGGCCCCCGCGCCACCGGCAAGACGACGACTGCACGCCGCCACGCTCGTACTGTCGTTCGCCTCGACGTCGAGGCACAGGCCCGCGCCTTCCAAGCCGATCCCGATGTCGCGCTGCGGGCGCTCCCAACGCCCGCGCTACTCGACGAGTGGCAGGCGGTTCCCGGCGTACTCGGCGCGGTCAAGCGCGCCGTCGATGACGAGGCGGGCGCCGGGCGCTTCCTGCTCACCGGCAGCGTGCGCGCGGACCTCGACGCACAGACCTGGCCCGGGACGGGGCGGCTCGTGCGTGTTCAGATGTACGGGCTCGCCGTGCGCGAGATGCTGGGTCGGGCGCAGGAGGAGCTATTCCTGGACAGGCTCGCCCGCGCCGACATCGAGGCATTCCAAGCTCCGCGGGACCCGCCCGATCTGCTCGGCTACGTGGAGCTCGCGCTACGCGGCGGCTACCCCGATGCCGCGCTGCATCTCACAGGCGCAGCGCGACATGCATGGCTCGAGGGCTATCTCGACCAACTGCTCACTAGGGATGTTGAACAGCTCGACGGTGCTCGTGACCCGCTTCTGCTGCGGCGTTACTTCGAAGCCCTGGCGCTCAACACCGCCGGGGTGGCACACGACAAGACAATCTACGACGCCGCCGGGATCAATCGCAAGACGGCAGTCGCATATCAGCGTCTGTTCGAGAACCTGTTCGTGCTCGACACGTTGCCGGCCTGGAGTAACAACAGGCTTTCGCGCCTCGCCAGAGCCGGGAAGCGATGCATCACCGATGCTTCCCTCGTAGCGGCGTCACTCCGCCTGGACGAGACCGCGGTACTCCGCGACGGGGATCTACTCGGACGCATCCTCGAGACGTTCGTCGTTTCGCAGATCAGGCCCGAGGTCGAGCTGAGCCTGGCACGACCCCGCCTCTACCATCTACGCGCGCGAGACGGAGCACACGAGATCGACCTCATCGCCGAGCTGCCGGCGGGCAATGTCGTTGCTGTGGAGGTAAAGGCTGACGCGGCCCCCCGGCTTGCTGACGCGCGACACCTCGAGTGGCTGCGCGAGCAACTCGGAGACCGCTTCCTCGCTGGCGCCGTGCTGCACACCGGGCCGCGGCCGTTCCGCCTCGCCGAGCGAATCTTTGCCTTGCCGATATCGACGCTGTGGGAATAGGCAATGTCTGCTTCACTTCAACGTATGGCCACCGTCTCGCAGAGCGCGCGCGAGAGCACCGCGCCGTGGCAGACCCACACGGTCTTCAACCAGGCGCCGCCGCTGGTCGGAGTGGACGTCTTCTCCAGCAACCTGCCGCTCGTCGAGGCGCTCGGCCGAGAGGGCGGCGAGTGGATCTCAGAGCGCGCCTCGGCGCTGGGGCGCACGGTGGGCGGTGCGCCGCAGCAGGAATGGGGCCGTCTCGCCAACGAGAACAAGCCGATCCTGCACACCCACGACCGCTACGGCAACCGCATCGACGAGGTCGAGTTCCACCCCGCCTGGCATCAGCTGATGAGCCTCGGCGTCGAGCACGAGCTGCACTCGCTGCCGTGGACGAGCGAGGAGCCCTCCGCGCACACGGCGCGCGCCGCCATGTACATGACAGCGATGCAGGCCGAGGCGGGCTTCGCCTGTCCGATCACGATGACCTTCGCCGTAGTGCCCGCGCTGCGCGCCCAGCCGGAGCTGGCCGCCGAGTGGGAGCCGCTCGTGACGGCCACGCACTACGACCCGCGCTCGATCCCCGCCGCCGAGAAGGGCGCTGCGATCGCGGGTATGGCGATGACCGAGAAGCAGGGCGGCTCAGACGTGCGGGCCAACACCACCGTCGCCACGCCGATCAACGGCGGCGGCGCGGGAGCGGAGTACGAGCTGAGCGGGCACAAGTGGTTCTGCTCGGCGCCGATGTCCGACATCTTCCTCGTGCTCGCCCAGACCGAGGAGGGCCTCTCCTGCTTTCTGCTGCCGCGCATCCTTCCCGACGCCAGCCGTAACGCGTTTCACATCCAGCGCCTGAAGGACAAGCTCGGCAACCGCTCGAACGCCTCCTCGGAGATCGAGCTCCACGGCGCCTGGGCGCAGATGGTCGGCGACCCCGGCCGCGGCGTGCCGACGATCATCGAGATGGTCGGCCACACGCGCCTTGACTGCGTGATCGGCAGTGCCGCCGGGATGCGCGCGGGCGTCGTCAGCGCGCTTCACCACACCGCGCACCGCAGCGCCTTCGGCAAGAAGCTGATCGACCAGCCGCTGATGCGCAACGTGCTCGCCGATCTGTGCCTGGAGTCCGAGGCGACCACGGCGCTTGCGATGCGCCTCGCGCGCGCCTACGACGAGGCCCATACCGACGCTCAGGACGGCGAGGACTCAAGCGATGCGCAGCTGTTCAAGCGCCTGGCCACGGCGGTCGGCAAGTACTGGAGCTGCAAGCGCGCGCCCAACCACGCCTTCGAGGCGCTGGAGTGCCACGGCGGCGCGGGCTACGTCGAGGAGTCGGGCATGCCGCGCCTTTACCGCGAGGCGCCGCTGGCCTCGATCTGGGAGGGCTCGGGCAACGTCATGAGCCTCGACGTGCTGCGCGCGCTGACGCGCTCGCCGCGCTCGCTGGAGGTGTTCGTGGCCGAGCTCGAGCAGGCCCAGGGCGCCGACGCGCGCCTGGATGAGAGCGTGCGCCGCCTCAAGGATCAGTTCGCCGACCCCGCCACGCTCGAGTCGCGCGCGCGGCGCGTCGTTGAAAGCATGGCGCTGTGCCTGCAGGGCTCGCTGCTCGTGCGCGGCGCGCCCGCGGCCGTCGCCGACGCGTTCTGCGCCGCCCGCCTCGGTGGGAAGGGAGGCCTGGAGTACGGCACGCTGCCCGCGGGTGTGGACTTCGAGGCGATCATCGCCCGCTCGCAGCCGGCGTCCTAGCCGCCGGGACGCGCTGGCGCGCGGCCTACCATTGACGCATGCCCACACGCACGAACCTGCAGCTCGCGCGGATCTTCGGCATCCGCATCGGCGTCAGCGCGAGCTGGTTCTTCGTTCTGTTCTTCCTGATCTACTGGCTCTCGCACAGCTACTTCCCCGAACTGCTCGCCGGATCGCAGACGACCGACTACTTCGTCGCCGTGGCCGGAGCGCTCGGCTACTTCGCCTCGCTGATCCTGCACGAGCTCGGACACGCGCTCGCGGCGCGGCGGGCCGGCATCGGCATCGTCGGCATCGATCTGTGGTTCTTCGGCGGCCTCTCGCAGATGCGCCGTGAGCCGCAGACGGCCGGCGAGGAGCTGAAGGTCGCCGCGGCGGGGCCCGCGGTCACACTGGCGCTTTTCGGGCTGTGCGTCGGCGCCGCCGCGATCCTCACCACGACCGGCAGCTTCACCGACGTGGCGCTCCCGCGCCAGGGCTTCAAGACGACGCCAGCGCTCGCGCTCCTCGGCTGGCTCGGCTTCATCAACGCGATGCTGTTCGTGTTCAACGTCGTCCCCGCCTTTCCGCTCGACGGCGGGCGCATCGCCCGGGCGCTGATCTGGTGGCGCACGGGCGACCGCAACCGCGCCACGGTCGCGACCGGGCGCTCGGGGCAGGCCTTCGGCATGCTCGTCGGTGCCGCGGGGCTGTGGAGCTTCGCCAGCGGCGGCTCCTCGCTCGGGCTGTTGACGATGCTGCTCGGCTTCTTCCTCTACCAGGCCGCCGGCGCCGCGGTCGTGCAGGGCGCGCTCGGCAGGCGCATCAAGGACCTCACGGTCGCGGACATCATGGACCGCGAGCCGGTGACGATCCCGGCCGCGTTCACGCTGCTCGACGCGCAGGAGCAGTTCTTCCTGCGCTACCGCTGGCCGTGGTTCGCGGTCGTCGACCCCGCACAGCACTTCCTCGGCGTCGTGCGCCAGCAGCGCGTGGAGCATGAGATCGCCGCCGGGCGCCCGGCGCTCGCGGTCGTCGACGTGCTCGAGCTGGACATGCCGGTGCGCATCGGCGAGGAGGCGCCGCTTGAAACCCTGCTCGGAGCCGAGGGCATCGGGCGCCTCGGCGCGATGGTCGCGGTCGACAGCGACGGCGTGCTGCGAGGCGTCGTGACGCTCGCGCAGGTGCGCCAGGCGCTGGCGCCCGCGCGAGCGACCTGATCGCGTGGCTCCGCCGCCCCGGGCGCCGCGTTCTGCGGGGAACCACCCGGGGCTCGCTCGCCGCCGCGTTATAGAGTCCCGAGCGCACAAGAGTCTCCGCACTGAATCCAACCCCGGGGAGCCATGCCAGCACACGACGTCCTGATCATCGGCGCCGGCCTCGCGGGCCAACGCGCGGCGCTGGCCGCCGCCCAGACGGGCGCGAGCGTCGCGATCATGAGCAAGGTTCACCCCGTGCGCTCGCACTCGGTGGCCGCCGCCGGCGGTATCAACGCCGCGATCAGCGTCGATGACGACTGGCACTCCCACGCCTACGACACGGTCAAGGGCTCGGACTTCCTCGGCGACCAGGACGCGATCGAGATCATGTGCTCCGAGGCGCCCGGCGAGGTCATGCACCTCGAGCACATCGGTGTCACCTTCCATCGCAACGACAAGGGCGAGATGGACCTGCGCGCCTTCGGCGGCGCGTCGATGAAGCGCACCGCCTACGTCGCGGACATCACCGGCCAGGCGCTGCTACATGTGCTTTACGAGCAGCTGATGAAGCACCACGAGACGGTCGAGCGCTACGAGGAGTGGTTCACCACCTCGCTGCTCAAGGACGATCACGGCAACTGCTGCGGCGTGCTCGCGCGCGACGTGCGCAGCGGACGCATGGAGGCCTTCACGGCCAAGAACGTGATCCTCGCCTGCGGCGGCGCCGGACAGGCCTACAAGCCCACGACCAATGGCCTAATCGTGACGGGCGACGGGATCGCGATGGCCTACCGGGCGGGAGCACCGCTGATGGACATGGAGATGGTGCAGTACCACCCAACGTGCCTCGTCGAGACGGGCATCCTCATCACCGAGGGCGCGCGCGGCGAGGGTGCGCACCTGCTGAACGCAAACGGCGAGCGCTTCATGGAGAAATCGGCTCCCAACAAGATGGAGCTGGCCTCGCGCGATGTCGTCTCGCGCGCCGAGCAAATCGAGATCAACGAGGGCCGCGGCGTCGGCCCGAACGGCTCGGGCATCCTGCTCGACGTGACCGTGGTGCCGCGCAAGCGCACGCTTGAGGCTCTGCGCGAGATCGTCAACCTCGGGCGCGACTTCGCGGGCGTGGACATCACCAAAGAACCGATCATGATCCGCCCCGGCCAGCACTACATCATGGGCGGCGTGAAGACCGACGTCGACGGGCGCACCCCGATCGAGGGCCTCTACGCGGCCGGTGAGGTCGCCTGCGTGTCCGTCCACGGCGGCAACCGCCTCGGCGCCAACTCGCTGCTGGACACGCTGATCTTCGGGCGCCGCGCGGGCGAACACGCCGCCGAGCGGGCGGCCTCGATGAGCATGCCCGCCGTGGACACGAAGGCGCAGCTGCGCGAGGACGCCGCGCACATCGACGCGATCATCGCCCGCCCCCACGACGGGCGCCGCGTGTCTGAGATCAAGAACGAGCTCGGCGAGCTGATGAACAAGCACGCGGCGGTGTTCCGCGAGGAGCAGGGGCTGCAGAGCGCGCTCGGGGAGATCGCGCGCCTGAAGGAGGAAGCCGCCAAGGCCTGGATCGACGATCGCGGCACGGTCTTCAACCAGGACGTGCTCGGCGCGATCGAGCTCGGCTACATGGTCGACTGCGCCGAGGCGACCGTGGTCGCGGCGCTCGAGCGCAAGGAGTCCCGCGGCGCGCAGTTCCGCACCGACTTCCCGGAGCGAAACGACGAGGAGTGGCTCAAGCACATCGACATCACGCTCGATGGCGAGACTCCGAAGGTCAGCTACTCCCCCGTCACGATCACCCAGTGGCAGCCAGAGGAGAGGAAATACTGATGGCCGAAGCGCACGACCGCCCGCCTGAGCAGTTCACGCTGCGCATGCGCCGCTACGACCCCGAGTCCGGCGAGGCGCCTTACTGGGACGAGCACACGATCGAGCTCGAGCCGCACCGCTCGGTGCTCGAGGGGATCCTGCAGGCGCGCGACCGCTTCGACGGGTCGATCGGCATCCGCTGCTCCTGCCGACAGGCGATCTGCGGCTCCTGCGGCATCCGTGTCAACGGCGAACCATCGCTGGCCTGCCACACGCACCTCGACGCCGCCAAGGCGGGGGCGAAGGATGGAGTGATCGAGATCGAGCCGATGGGCAACATGCCCGTGCTGAAGGACCTGATCGTCGACATGGACGCCGTGCACTGGAAGAAGATTCAGCGTGTGACGCCGTGGCTGCTCGCCAAGCAGCCCGTGCCCGAGCGCGAGTACATCGTCGATAAAGACGCGATGGTCGACGTCACCCAGTCGATGGCCTGCATCCAGTGCGGCGCCTGCGTCTCGGACTGCTTGGCGATGGAGGTCGACCCGGGCTTCATCGGCCCGGCGGCGCTCGCCAAGTCCTACCGCTTCGTCGGCGATCCCCGCGACGATCAGCAGTTCGAGCGGCTCAACGACCTCGCGCAGGACCCGCAGGGGATCTTCGACTGCACGCACTGCTTCAAGTGCGTCGATGCCTGCCCCAAGGGCGTGAACCCGATGGGCCAGATCATGCGCCTGCGGCGGAGCGCCACGAACGACCACCACATCGTCGATCAGAACAACGGCGAGCGCCACGAGGCGGCCTTCACGACGTTGATCAAGGACAACGGGCTGCTGTGGGAGGCCGAGCTCCTGCCCCGCTCCTACGGCGGCAACTCCTGGTTCGGCAAATTCGCGCCCCCCGCCGGCAAAGAGCTGCTCAGCTCGCTGCCCGCGATCCTCAAGGCGCTCGTGCGCGGCAAGGTCACGCCGATGGGCGCGCTGAAACCGCACAAGATCCCGAAGGCGGACCTGAAGAGCGTGCAGGCGATCTACGACAAGATCGAGAGTCGCGAGGAACGCTATGAGCTGAACCTCTACATCGCCGGCGAGGATGAGGCCCCCGCATCGCCCGGCGATCCGGTCGCGGCCGGCGTGACCCACGAACCCGGCGGACACGAGGGCTCGCCCTCCGGCTCTGAGCCGCAGGACACGCCTGTCGAGACGAGAGAGCAAACGGAAGGATGAGCCAGATGAAGGTCGCCTATTGGCCCGGCTGCGTCAGCCGCGGCTTCACCCCCGAGCTGCACGGCTCGATGGCGCGCGTGGCGCCGCTCTTGGACATCGAGCTGGTCGAGCTCGACCGCGCCTGCTGCACGGGCGCGGGCGTGATCGCCGAGCACAACCAGGAGCTCGCCGACACGCTCAACGCGCGCACCTTCGCCCTCGCCCAGCAGGTCGAGGGAGCGGCGATGATGATGAACATCTGCTCCACCTGCCAGGGCGCGCAGAGCGAGTGCCAGGAGCGCCTCGACGCCAACGCCGAGTATCGCGAGCACGTCAACACGACGCTCGCCGGCGAGGGCCTCAGCTATGAAAAGGATCCCGCCCACCCTCTCACGAACAAGAACTTCCTGTGGCTGCTGGTCGAGGAGATCGGCCTTGAGAACCTGCACGCGCGCGTCAAGCGCCCGCTCACGAACCTCCGCGTGGGGCCCTTCTACGGCTGCTACATCGTGCGCCCGCGCGATCGCCTCGGCATCAACGCCGAGCACCCCCGCGACCACTATCTCGATCAGGTGATCGAGGCGCTCGGCGGCACCGTGATCGAGTACGCCGGCATGCGCAAGTGCTGCGGCTTCCCGATCATCACGATGAACAAGGATGCTTCGCTCAAGCAGGCCGGACGCCACCTCGGCGACGCCGCCGACGCCAACGCCGACTGCCTGGTCACGCCGTGCCCGCTGTGCCACCTGAACCTCGACCTGCAGCAGCCGCTGGCCGAGAAAGTCGTGGGCCGCGAGCTCGACATGCCTGTCCTGCATCTACCGCAGCTCGTGGGGCTCGCCCTGGGACTGGACCCCAAGGAGCTCGGACTGAACCGCCACGTCGTACGACCGACGTCGGTTATTGACTGGTCGACGTCCGTCGTGGGCGCCGCGGCGTAGACGCGACGGTTAGCGCACGCTGAACGCGGTCGCGAGCGGCAGCGCGAATCCACCCAGCAGGTCGCTGTGCAGCACATCTCCCTGTCCGAGCAGTTCCTCGGCGCGGGTGTCTGAGCGCGGCCGGGTGACGGTGTGAGCGTCAGGGTCCACGAGCCATAGCTCGCGCACGCCCGAGCGCATGTACAGCTCTCGCTTGATGCCGAGGTCGTTTCTGCGTGTGGCCGGCGAGAGCACCTCAACCACAAGGTCGGGGATGGCGCCCACCGCGCCTCCTGAAAGGGCGGGACGTCGTCCGGCACTCCACCAGGCGATATCGGGGGCAAGATAGCGGCCACCGGGAAAGGCCACGAAAACGTCCTGCAGGATGAGCCCTTCGTCGGCGGCCTGCTCCTGCCAGGAACGGAGCGCGAAGAACAGCTCGCCCTGCACAGAGGACGCTTGGTCTCCCGTGGGTGGGATCACGACGGCCTCACCGTCGATGAGCTCAATATCCATGCGCCACCCCGCTCGCGTTTGCAGCGCGATGTACTCGGCCGGCTCGATATGCGGATGCGCGACGATGGCCATGAGTTCATGCTAACCGGCGGGGGAACCGCTCGGACCGATGATGGAAAGCACGCATGTCATGCAATCGCGTGCTTGGGATGGAACGCTGGTGCCAGCGGCCCGCTGATCAGGCGCGGCGCGACCGAATCGCATCGAGCTCTTCCGTCAGCTCGCCCGGACCCTCCACTGCCATATCAGGGGCAGCGAGCAAGCGATGTCCAGCCGCTCGACGTTGGTCTGAAGGATCGATGACCCCTCGGTCTATCGCCTCCCTCACCACCGTGGCAACTGAGACGCCACGCTCACGTGCGACGGCCTCGATTCGCGAGTAACGCTCGTCATCCAGCTGGATCTGCGGTCGGTGTTCCATCACGCATGTACCTTCGCAATGTGGAAGCGTTACACCTGCCCGCGCACGAGGTCGAGCAGGCGCCTGAGGACGCGCTCGCCGTCCTTGCGCAGCCCGTCGTGGTCGTACTCGTTGGTCAGCCACATGCGCATGCCGGGGATCGCGCGAGCCGTCTGCTCGGAGAAGGCGCGCTCGACGTAGGGGTCCTCGGCATAGACGACCGCAGCCGCAGGGATCTCGCTGGCCCTCAGGCGCTCGAGGTCATACAGCACCGGCCACTGCCTCTGCGCAAGAATCTCCGTGGCCTCCCGCAGCGGCTCAAGCGCGGTGCCCTGGAACATCCAGGGGAAGAAGTGCTCGCCGGTGAAGTACTCCTCGGGCCAGTCGGGCTGCGCCTCGAGCACCCGCTGGGCCGACCAGGCCGTCGCGCAGCCCTGTGCCCAGCACGCTTCGTTGAGGACCGCGTAGAGGGGATTGCGCGCGAAGGAGGTGTTCTGTTCGGCGTCGTGCAGGAAGGCCGGCGAGGCGGGGTCCAGCTCGAGCAGATAGTGCAGATGCTCGAGACCGTCGCTCATCCCGAGGTGCCCGCCGAGCTGGCGCAGGCGGGCGGGGTGCAGCAGCTCACCGCTGGGCAGGACGATCGGCTCGCGCTGCAGGCGCTCGAGTAGGTCGAGCACGCGGGCGCGATCCTCGGGGTAGCGCTCGTAGAAGCACTGGTTGCGCTCGCGCATGCGCGCGAAGGTGGCGCGGTAGACCTCGTCGGGATGCGCGCGCAGCGGCGGCACCCCACCGGTGAACATCACCTCGCGCAGACCCTCGGGCGCAGCGGAGAGATAGCGCAAGGCACAGAAGCCGCCGAAGCTCTGCCCGAGCACGCTCCAGCGCTCGACGCCCAGCTCCCGCCGGATCGCCTCGGCGTCCGCGACGATCGCATCGGCGCGGAAGTGCGCCAGGTAGTCGGCCTGCTCGGAGGGGCTGCCCGGGAGCGCCGGACCGATCGGGCTCGAGCGCCCGGTGCCGCGCTGGTCGAGCATCAGCACGCGGAAGTCCTCAAGGGCGCGCCCGAGCCAGGGCGGTGAGGAGTGGGTGAGCGAGGGCCGCGGCGCCTCCGAGCCCGGGCCTCCCTCCATGAACAGGAGCAGTGGCCGCTCCTGGCCCTCGGGAGCGGCCAGCTCACGCGTGAACACGCTCAGACGCGGGCCATCGGGGACGGCGTGATCGAGTGGCACGAGGTGCTCGTGCTCGGTCACGATCAGCCCGGGGATCTCGCGCCTTGTGCTCACGGTCTGGAGCCTAGCCATCGCCAAGCTCTAGGCTCCCCCGGTGCGCATCCTCACCGTCGTGGGAAACAGGCCGCAGTTCATCAAGGCAGCGGACGTCTCGGGGCCGTTGCGCGCCCAGCACGAGGAGATCCTCGTGCACACCGGCCAGCATCACGACGACTCGCTCTCGCGGGTGTTCTTCACCGAGCTGGGGCTGGCGCGCCCCGAGCACGAGCTGGGGATCGGCGGCGGCTCGAATACGTCGCAGACGGCACGCATGCTCGCCGCGCTCGAGCCGCTGCTGGCAGCGAGCGAACCCGACGCGACGCTCGTCTACGGCGATACCAACTCCACGCTCGCGGGTGCTCTGGCATCAGCCCAGGCAGGCGTGCCCGTGATCCACGTCGAGGCCGGGATGCGCTCCTTCGACCGCGCGATGCCCGAGGAGCGCAATCGCGTGCTCAGCGATCATCTGAGTGAGCTTCTGCTGTGCTCCTCCGAGACGGCCGCCGAGAACCTGCGCGCGGAGTCAATCGCGGGTCACATCGAGGTGGTGGGCGATGTGATGGTCGACGTCGCGATGCGTTGGCAGCCCGCCGCACGCGAGGAGGTCTCGGTGCCGGCCGCGCACGGTCTGGCGCCAGGCGCCTATCTGCTGCTGACGGCACATCGCGCCGGCAACGTCGATGATCCCGAGCGCCTGGGCGCGCTCGTTGCGCTGATCGAAGCACTGCCCGCGCCGGTTCTGTTCCCGCTGCACCCGCGCACCCGCGCGCGCATGAACGAAGCCGGGCTGCTGGAGGGACTCGCCGCGGGCGAGGGTCTGGAGCTGTGCGCGCCGCTCGGATATCTCGAGTTCAGCGCGCTGGTCTGCCAGGCGCGGGCGGTGCTGACCGATTCCGGGGGCGTCCAGAAGGAGGCGTACCTTGCCGGGGTGCCCTGCGTGACGCTCAGAGCCAACACCGAGTGGGTCGAGACCGTGCGGGCGGGCTGGAACACGCTCGTGGATCTCGACAGCGCCGCCGCGCTCGCCGCGCTCGAGCGCACGCCACCCGAGGAGCGCCCCGAGCTCTACGGCGATGGCCACGCGGCCGAGCGCTGCGTGAAGGCGATCGGAACGCTTCGGTGAGCGAGCCGGCGCCGAGCCCGGTGCGTGTGGGAGTGGTCGGCCTCGGCTACTGGGGCCCGAACCTCGCGCGCAACTTCGCCGCGATCCCCGGCTGCGAGCTTGCCTGGCTCTGCGACGCATCGGCCGAGGCGCGCGAGCGCCTGAAGGCCTCCTTTCCGGGCGCACACACCACGGCTGAGATCGGCGAGCTGCTGGCCGACGAGACGCTCGATGCGGTCGTGCTCGCGACGCCCGTGCCGACCCACGCCGAGCTTGCGATCGCCGTGGCGCAGGCCGGCAAGCACTGCTTCGTGGAGAAGCCGCTGGCGACGAACGCGCCTGACGCCGAACGCGCGGTCGCGGCTGCCGCGCAGGCGAATCGCATCCTGATGGTCGGGCACCTGCTCGAGTACCACCCGGCCGTCACCAAGCTGAAGGAGCTGATCGACGGCGAGGAGCTGGGCGGCCTCTACTACATCTATGGCAACCGCCTGAACCTGGGCAAGCTGCGCGCCGATGAGAACGCACTCTGGAGCCTCGGCGCCCACGACGTCTCGGTGGCGCTGCACCTGATCGGCGAGGAGCCCGTGGAGTGTGAGGCGCACGGCGCCTCCTACGTGCGCGGGGGCGTCCAGGACGTGGTGTTCTGCTACCTGCGCTTCCCCTCGGGCGTGGTCGCGCACCTTCACCTCTCCTGGCTCGATCCCCACAAGGAGCGGCGCATCACCGTCGTCGGCGCGCAGAAGATGGCGACGTTCGACGACATGCTGATCGAGGGCAAGCTGACGATCTACGACAAGGGCTTTGACGAGGACACGCGCTCCTGGGGGGAGTACATCGCGCGCTCAGGGGACACGTTCTCCCCGCGCATCCCCAACCGCGAGCCGCTGCGCATCGAGTGCGAGCACTTCGTCGAATGCATCCGCAGCGGCGCGAGCCCGCGCTCGGACGGCAACAGCGGGCTGCGCGTCGTGCGGGTGCTCGAGAGCCTCCAACACGCGCTCGACGGTTGAGCCTCCCGATGAGGCGCGGGTCAAGCACCACGCGCATGGAAGAATCCGCCCGATCCGACGTTGATAAGAGAATGTCAATAACCGAGACTTATGCCCCCACTTGCCCAAGACGTCGCTCCCCGCTGCTGGGAGTGCTCGCCGCAGCCCTGCTCCTGTTTACTCTCCCCACCGCAGCGGCCGCAGCGGCACCAGCGGCACCAGGCATCGAAGGGGTCTGGTCGTACAACGGTGGCCAGATCGTCGTCCAGCCGGCACCCAACGGCAAATTTGTGGGCATCGTGGTCTCGCCGACGAAATTTGCGACCTGCACCCACCCGATTGGACAGGAAATCTGGACCGGCATCACACTCCAGACCGACGGCTCCTACCAGGGCTTCCACCAGTGGTACTTCGAAACCGCGGCATGCGGGCTGAACCCGACGCTCGGTTCCACAGCGTGGCGGGTTGTCGAAGAAGTCAACGGCGCACGCTACCTGCGCGTATGCCTGAGCGCCCCCGGCACTACGCAACCGAAGCTTCCCCCGAACAGCGAAGGCGTCGGGGCAAGCTACGGCTGCGAGAGCTCGGCGTTGACCGCGCCGCTGTCCGGCTCTGCGGTGTCGAGCTTTAAGCGCGTCGTCTCACTGCCGAACACAAAGAAATGCCTGAGCGGCAGAAAATTTCGCATCCACATTCGCAACACGCAATACGACCCATTCAAGAGTGTGCTGGTGACGCTCAAGGGACGCAAGATCCCAGTCGTGCATCGTGGCAACATCTACATCTCCACCGTCAACCTGAAGGGTCTCCCGCACGGCGCTTTCACCGTAAAGATCAAAGCGATCACGGTTCGCGGGCATCAGATCTCGGGTAGCCGGACCTACCACACCTGCACGAAACGCAAAACGACCAAGCCCAAGAAACGGCACTGATAACGCCGGCCACGATCGCCGAAGCCGGCGGTCGGCCGTATCCCCAGGAACGCAAGAACGCCCACCAGCATCGAGTTGATCTCTGGTAATGGAGAGCCACTACGCCGCCTATGGTCTGCACCTGACCTGCGCGTTTCCGCTCCTGGGAAGTGAGCCCATCTCGCCCGTCGAACATCCCGATCTTCCGGTACTAGCGCTCGCGCGGATCACGCCGGAGGAGCTCGAGCGCGAGTGGGGGGCCGTGGCCGGTTCACCTGAGTGGCGTGGACGCCTCGGCGACGGCCAAGACTTCCTGATCGAACAAGGAGCCGACGGCGAGGCACTCTTTGTCTATGGAAATCGTGCGCGTTTCCTTCTACACGCTGACATGCGCCAGCTTGATTGCGTACCCGAGCGCGAATCCCTCGATTGGCAGCGAGTGCTCATCAGCAAGGTGATCCCGGCGATTAGCGTGATGCGCGGCTATGAGGCCCTACACGCAGCGGCCGTGGATTCAAGCGAGGGCGTGGTGGCGATCATGGCACCCAGCGGGATGGGCAAGTCCACGCTCGCAATCGAGATGCTCAACCGCGGCTGGGCGCTGTTCGCCGATGACGTGCTGGTCCTGCAGCGCACAGCCGACGGGGTCCTCGCGCACCCCGGCTCTCCGCACATGAACCTCGCCACGGGCACACTCCGGGGGATCGATCCGCATACGCTCGGCGAATCGCTTGCGACCCTCGCCGGCGAGCACTGGCTGGCGGTGGGCAACACGACGACCCAGCCACGCCCGGTGCGGATGCTGTGCATGCTCGAGCGCGGTGCTGAGCTACCGACCGCTGTCAGCCCGCTGGCGCCGAGCCCCTTGCCGCTTGCTCCCTACATGCTGGGCCAGCCCGGCGAGCAGGAGCGCCAGCGCGATCGCTTCTCGCTGTATGCAGACCTGATGGAGCAGACAGCGCTTGTGCGGCTCACGGCAAGCCTCGAGCAGGAGCCGGCCGTGCTCGCCGAGCTGATCGAAGGCGCGCTCGCCCGCCAAACGCCGATTGACAACGGAGCGCTGCTGTGACGGCGAGACCGGCGCCCCTAACCGCTCCCACGAGCGATCGCCCGATGCTGACCGCGCCTGAGCATGCCCAGGAGCCGTCCTTGAATGCGGCGCCGCTGAGGCTTGATCGGGTCAGTAAGCGCTGGCGCAAGGACCTGCCACTTGTGCTCGATGAGCTCGAGCTGACGCTCGCGCCTGGAACGGTTACATGGGTGGGCGGGCGCAACGGGATCGGCAAGACGACGATGCTGCGGATAGCGGCGGGGCTGATCGAGCCTGACGGCGGACGCGCCGAAGTTTGGGGTCTGCACCCGAACAAGCACCGTGTGCGCTACCAGCAGCTCGTCTCGTTCCTGCCCGCGGGTGATCGCGGGCTGTACGCGCGGCTCACCGTGCGCCGCCAGCTCGAGTTCTGGGCACGTATCGCGATGGTCCCACGCGAGCGCTTCCGCGAGTGGATCGAGGAGGCGATCGTCAGATTCGATCTCGCCGATCTCGCCAATCGCCGGGTGGACCGCATGTCGATGGGCCAGCGTCAACGCCTGCGCATCGCGATGACCTTCCTTCCCCATCCGGAGGTAGTGCTGCTGGACGAGCCGCTGACGAGCCTCGACACGGAGGGCGGAGATCTCCTGCAAGGCGCTGTGAGCGGACTGCTCGAGCGTGACGGCGCGGTCCTCTGGTGCTCACCGAGCGGCGAAAGCCTGGACATCAACTTCGACTTCCACTGGATGCTCGAGCAGGGACGGTTGGTGGCTCAATGAGCGATGCGACCCCACTGGATGCTCGAGCAGGGACGGTTGGTGGCTCAATGAGCGATGCGACCACAGCCGCATACGCGTTTCTCGCGGTGATGCGCAGGGACCTGTACGTGTACCGGTCCTACCGCACCCGCCTGGTCAGCCAGGTGCTCACCGCGCTGTTCAGCCTCACCCTCTTCTACTACGTCTCGCGGCTCGTCCACGTGCACGGCTTTGCCTCATCCAACTCCTACTTCGGCTTTGTCGTCGTTGGCATCTCGCTGATCAGCGTCCTCTACTCGTGCTTCTCGATCCCCGAACTGGTGCGCCAGGAGCTCATCGCGGGCACCTTCGACCGGCTGCTGCTCTCGCCGTTTGGCGCGATCCGCAGCGTGCTCGCGATGACGTTCTTTCCGATGATGTACTCGTTTGTGCTTGCGGCGATCACGCTCGGCCTCGGCTGTGTGATCTTCGACCTGCATCTGCACTGGTCCACGGTGCCGGTCGCGCTTCCGGTGATGCTGCTCGTGCTATTTGCCTTCCTGCCCTTTGGCGTGCTCTTTGCCGCCCTCACGGTCGTCATCAAGCAGGGAAACGTCGGAACCAGCTGGGTGGTGGCGATGCTGTCGATCGTCGGCGGGCTCTACTTCCCTGTCTCGCTGCTGCCGGGCTGGCTACAGACGATCTCAAGGCTGCAGCCGTTTACGGCCGCGACGGATCTGCTGCGGCATCTGCTCGTCGACAGCTCGCTGGGCGAGTCCTCTGAGACGGCGCTACTCAAGCTCGTCGGCTTTGCGGCGGTGCTGCTACCCCTATCCATCTTCGTCCTCGGTCGCGCGATCCGCTTTGGTCAGCGGCGCGGGACGATCATCGAGTACTGACAGTCAGGACCTATTGCCAATGATCCCGCGAACCGTGCCAGATGCCTCATTGCTCTTGGCCGCCAAGGTCAGGATGCCGCAGCATGTCGTCTATCGCAGCTTCCCGTCGGAGACGGTGGTGCTCAACCTGCAGACCGGTAAGTACCACGGGCTCAACGCGACGGCCGGGCGCATGCTCGAGGTGCTCGAGCGGGCGGACTGCGTGCGCGACGCCGCAGCCGAGCTGGCTGTGAGCTACGAGCAGGCCCAGAGCGCGATCGAGGCCGACCTCTGCACCCTGTGCTCCTCGCTGCTGGAGCGTGGGTTGATCGAGACCGATGGCAGCTCCGGGCCCTGAGCCTCGGCAGGTTTCAGCTCCGCCGAGGAGAGCACCCGAGCGTTTGGGTCAACTCGAGCGTCTGCGGCTCGCCGTAGAGATCCTCGCGGCCTACGGCCAGGCACGCAGAGCGCTTCGCAACACGCCGATAGCGCCGGTCATAGCGAGGCTGCGATCGCGGTCCTCCCCGGCCATGCCGCCCTCGCCGGGCTCACTCGAAGAGGCGCGGCGACTGAGCCACGCGGTTGCCCGGCTGCTGAGATATGTGCCGGGCGACACCCGCTGTCTGGCACGCTCGCTTGTACTCACCCGGCTGCTGGCCAGTCGTGGTATCGAGGCAAAGCTGGTGATCGGCGCACGCACGACACCCGAGTTTCTGGCCCACGCCTGGGTCGAGCACGCAGGAGACCCCGTACTGGACCCAGGCGATGGTTCGTTTGGCCGGCTGGTCGAGCTCTGATGGGACAGCTGCTGTCAACGACAGCCACGGCCTTTGGCCTAGACATCAGCTCTGAGATACCGCTGTGGTTTCTCGCTGGCCCCTCACCGACGCCGAGTGGTCGCACGCTTGCGATTTCCACGCACTTCGATCAGGCCGCGTCGCATTGGCCGCCAGGCGCGGAGCTGATCTGTGACGAACGAGGACCGGATGGGAGCGTCAACTTCCGTATCGAGACACGCCCCGAGGCGGGCTATCTGATCTACGGACCGGCGTATGGAGCCCATCTCCTCGCGGCCGACGGGGAGACGCTGAGGTGCTTCCCCGAAGGCCGGCCCGACGGGGTATGGCAGCGATTGCTCATCGCCCAGGTCCTGCCGTTTGCCGCTTTGCTGCACGGCCTGGAGGTCTTCCACGCCAGCGCCGTCGTGCACGCGGGGCAGGCGATCGCCCTGCTTGGCCCCTCGCGCGCGGGCAAGACCACGCTGGCCCTCGAGCTCTGTAGGGCTGGCGCTAGCTTCCTCGCCGACGACGTTCTCACCCTCGAAGCCCGTGGCGGCAGCCTCTACGCCCTGCCAGGGACGCCGATCGCGGGCGTCACCCGCGATCATCGCGACGAGCGCGATACAGCGCAGGATGTCGTCGCGGTAAACGACAGGGAGCGGATGGTGAGGGTCGCGGGGGCTGCCGAGCCTGCGCCGCTCAACACGCTGTTCTTCATCGACCGCCGCCCTGACGGGCCCGAAAGCCCACAGTTCGCGTCGGGCACGGACGCGCAGATTCTGCTCTCGGCAACCTTCAACTTCGTGTTGGCCACCCCCGAGCGCCTCAGCGGCCTGCTCGAGGTGTGCTCGCTCGCGGCCCGAGCACGGGTTGAGCTGATCAGCTGTGGCTCTGCCACGAGCGCCCCGGAGCTGGCCGGGGCGCTCTTGCAACGGCTGAGCTCCTCGGCATGACCCGCTGGCTCGCCGGGGTCTTTGATCCGAGCGCTCGGATGGACTCCTTGCGCCTGGCAGGAGCGCTGCCCGGTGATGCGTCGGTCATCGAGCGCGGAGCGCTGCACGTGGCCTATAGCGGCGTGCAGCCTCTCCAGGGCTCCACGCTGTGTCTGCTCGATGGCTTTCTCGACAACGCGGCAGAGCTCAGCTCCGCGCTCGGCTCGCATTTCGACGCCCCAGAGGAGGAGCTGCTCGCGGCCGCCTGGCGGAGCTGGGGAGCGGATCTCCTGCCGCGCATACGCGGTGACTTCGCCGTGCTGATCTGGGATCAGGATCGCGGCGAGGGACTGCTCGCACGCGATCAGCTCGGCGTGCGCTCGATGTTCTTGCACGAGAGCTCCGGGCGCCTGCACTTCGCCAGCGAGATCCGCAGCCTGCTCGCGCTGCTGCCCCGCCGCCCGGAGCCTGATCGGGTAAGCGTCGCGCACTGGATCACGATGAGCAACAGGCCCGGCTCGGCAACCCTCTATGTGGGCATTCGTCGCCTGAACCCGGGCGCGGCGTTGCTGCTCGATCGTGACGGTGCGCGCGAGGTGTCCTACTGGGAGCCTCGCTTCCGCGAGCCTCCGCTCAGAACCGAAGCGCAGCTCGCCGGGGAGATCCGCACGACGCTCGAGCGCGCGGTCACGCGCCGGATCAGCAACGACGGCCTCACGGGCGTGTTGATGAGCGGCGGCCTTGACTCCTCCTCGATCGCCGCCGTGGCCTGCGCATGCGCACCCGGCCGGGTGCGCGCGCAGGCAGCCGTGTTCCCCGAGCATCCGGCGGTCGATGAGTCCGATCTGATCGAGGAGCTGCGCGCGGCGCTCGAGCTCCCTGGGATAACGGCCGAGGTCCGCGCCGGGGGCTTGCTGGCGAGCGCCGTGGAGTCGATCGATGAGTGGCAGCTGCCGCTTCGTAGCTGGGGGGACTTCTGGGCGCTTCCGCTGCTGCGCGCTGCGGCCACGGCCGGGGTGCGGGTGACGCTTGGCGGTGACGGCGGCGATGAGCTCTTTGGCGCGCGCTCCTACCTGATGGCCGATCGGTTGCGTGCAGGGCATCCGTTTGAGGCACTGGCCCTAACGCGGGAGCTACCCGGCGCGGGTGATCACCCAGCGCGACGCGACATGGCAAGGATCTTCGCCAACACCGCCCTGTCCGGTGCCCTGCCCCGTCGACTTCAGGTTGCTCTGCAGCGATCGGGCGCACGGCGCGCCCTACCCAGCTGGCTGCAGTCGCCGCTCGCCCGCGACCTGATCGATAGCGAGGATCCGCACGCGTGGAAGCGCCTGGACGGGCCGCGCTGGTGGGCGGCTGCCGCGCACGGGCTCACGCGTGGCGTCGAGGAGACCGGCGTCTTTGAGCACCAGCGCCGTCGGGCGGCCTCGGCCGGAATGCAGGCACGCCATCCGCTGTTTGACCTTGAGCTCCTGGAGCTCTGCCTGAGCATGGCGCCGCTGAGCACCTTCGACCGCCATCGCAGCCGCACCGGGCTTCGGCTCGCGATGGCGGGCCTTCTGCCAGACTCGGTGCGCCTGCGTCCAGAGAAGGCCCTATTTGACTCGCTGCTCTTGGACTGCCTCGCCGGCTCTGACGGAGCGCCCGCGCGGGAGCTGATCGGCGATCCGCACGCCCGTCTGGGCAGCTATGTCGATCTAGCGGAGATGCAGCACGCACTGTTCGGACCCGCGGCCAGCGGTCAACGGTCGTTCCGCTGGATGTGGCAGGTGTGGAGGCTGCTCACCGCCGAGTGCTGGCTGCGGGCCCAGGAAGGCGAGGATACGATGAGGATCACCGAGCGCGCGAGCGGAGCACGAATCGTGACTCGTAGGGTCCCCAGCGGGGCCGCTGTGGGCGGCCAGTACGTTTTTCCACCTTGACTGAATCGTGGGGTCCTCTACTCTGATGGCAGATGTTCCGCTGGTTAGCAGTGGTTGGGGCCGCTTCGTATCCTGCGGGGCGAATATCGACAGATAGGATCACATCCATGGATGAGACGAGAGTATTGGCCTACCAGACGCCTCAGGTCGTCGACTACGGCGACCTGCAGGAGCTGACGGCCGCTTGTCTGGGCGGAACCGGCGGAGACGCGTTCGACCCGTCGGGTGTGGCGGGCGGATACAGCGTCGGCGCGAGCAACCCGGCAGCCGGCTGCAAATCCACGCCGTAGCCGTCGGCGCCACTGGCGCTTGTTGACGTAGCAGCAGCAAAACAGCCATCCCCAGGGGTGGCTGTTTTGTGTTCAGGCTCGCCTGATTGCTCGAAACGCCGCCAGCTCCTGGTGTCGCTGCGTATTGCGCCGACAATGTCGGTAGCTATGCTTGCGTGCTCGGAAGCCTGGGAACAGTCGGCAAAAGTTCGCCAGAGAGCTGGTCGTTAAGGAGATATGCCAAGCGCTGTCATTAAGGCTCGAGCCTCAGGCACAGCGGGAACGTTGGCTGGCGGACAGGTGGCGGTGGTCGCTGTCGGTGCTCCGAGCGAGAAGCTTGCCGAGATACTCGCAAAGGAAGGGCACAGCTTCCTCGCCTTCGACGACGTCGAGGCGCTGCTGAAGCAAGCTGAGTCGCGGCCGGCCCTGATCGTGCTCTGGGTCGAGAACGCATCCTCCGGCCTCACGCGTTGCGTCGAGCCGCTGACGCGGGCCTTCCTTGAGACGCCCCTGATCGTCGCCTGCCGCAGCATCGAGCGATGGGGCATCCGCGCCGCGCTGACTGCCGGCGCTGCCGGGATCGTGCTTTGGAAGGACCTCGCAACGACGCTGGGGCCGTGCGCGCAAGCGGTGCAGGCAGGCCAGGCATGCGTGCCTCGCACCCAATGGCGCCAGCTCGAGCCGCCCGCGCTCTCCTCGCGCGAGAAGCAGATCCTCGGCCTGGTCGTGATGGGCTACACAAACGGCTTGATCGCCCAGCAGCTGTTCCTCGCCGAGAGCACCGTCAAGAGCCATCTCTCCTCGGCGTTTCGCAAGCTCGGTGTGCGCTCGCGCAACGAGGCTGTGAACCTGATCCTCGATCCAGAACGCGGCCTCGGGATGGGGATCCTGGCACTCGGAGGAGAGCCCGTGGCGCCGACGCTGGCCGCGGTTTGATGAGAGGCGAGACAGCTCTCACGGCGCAGAGCACCAGGGCCTCACAACCCTCGATCGCTCGCCGCTGAACTGCGCATGCCCCCGCAAGAGCGAAACATCGGCTCGATCGGACGCGCGCTGGCGCTTGGCAGCGCCGCTGCCGTGCGGCGCGGGGGGATCTCAAACCGGAGCTCGACGACGGCCGTAATTGCGGGCGTAGCTGTCGCCCTTTTGGCAGCGAGCGGGTGGGCAATCGCAGAGGGACGCATGAAGACCTTCGCGATCGCGGTCGCGGTGCTCCTCCTGGGCAGGCTCGCGCTCGCCCATCGCGGCGTGTTCATAGGCCTTTTCGTGCTCGCCGCGATGAACGGCATCCCGGTGCTGAACACCTCGCGCTATCTGATCGGTCACTTCACGACGCAGGATCTCGTCCTGTGCACGCTGCTGCTTACCGTGCTGGGCTGGATCGCGATGGATGCAAATCCCTATCGGCCGAGCTTCGCGGGACGGTTCGTGATAGGTGCCGCGACGCTGCTTTTTACGTGGTGCGTGTTCACCGCAGCGCGGACGATGGTCTCAAACCACGTGGGGATCACGGCCACGATCGCGTTTGCCCGCAACTACCTCTACTTTGCGGTGCTGCTGCTCCTGCTTCCCCGCGTGCGACTAGCGACCCGCGACCTCCACGCCCTGCTGGCAACGCTCACCGCCGGGGTCTGCCTGTTCGCGCTCGTCCAGACCGCGACCGCCGTGGGCCTGGGCAATCCCGGCTCGCTGATCCATGTCGGGCACACCCTGCACCAGGACGGCCTGACCCGCGTCTATGCGGAGATGACCGACCTCGTCACCGCGGGGCTCGCGCTGAGTCTCGCGGCGAGTCTGCTGGCCCCGCAACGCTCGCTGCGCATCGCCGCGCGCCCGGTGGCTTTGCTGCTGTTCGTCAGCGTTGTCGTGCAGCTCACGCGGGCCCGCTGGATCGGCCTGATCCTGGCTTTTGTGCTCGTCACGCTGTGGCTCGTCCTCTACAGCGCCAACAGCGTCGCGATCGCGAAGGTACTTCGCAAACGGATGGTCGTCGTCGTCGGTGGGATCGTGCTGATCATCGCCGCCGTGCTTCTGATCGCGCCGGGCCTGTTCTCCGGCGGCCCGTTTATCGAACGCATCACATCGATCTTCTCCGACATCGAAAGCAGCGGCGGAACCCTCGCGGTGCGAGAGGCTGTGACGAAGACGATGAAATTTTACTTGGGTGAACAGTGGATCGGCGGGCTCGGCTTCCTCTCGCCCTCGGTGCACTACTTCGATGGCCTGCCGCACGGATCGATAGAGGACCCAGACCTCGGGGTGCTAAACGCCATCATGCCAATGGGAGCCATCGGAGCGGCGCTGATCTATCTGCCTGTCGTGCTGACGCTGATCATGTGCCTGCGGCGCTCCGCGGGCCCAAGCCGCTATGCGTGGCTGCGCTACGGCGGGGCGATCTGGATCGTGGCGAGCCTCACCTCCTCGGTGACGCTCGTGACGCTTTTCAGCACCAGCGGGCTCGCTCTCGCGGCCGTCCTTTTGACCGTGCTCGTCGATCCGGATGTCGCGGGCAACCCGCAGGCGAGAGCGCGAGTGCCCGCCCGTCCCGTCCCGCGGGTCGGTGAATGGCAGCGCATGCTCGCGACCCGCTCCTCGCCCTACCGGACCGAGCCCACGTTCGTGTCTGCCGCGGCGAGCGGCGCGGCGATCCTCACACCAGCCTCTGGCATTGGCGACGCAATCCCGGTCCAGCGGCAGGATCTCTCGGCCGGCGGGTGGCAGGCGTTCATGCGCTGGCGCAGGCGCGCTCGACGGAGATTCCAGCGCTAGCGGCAATGGACAAAACGACGATAGCCACCTCGCATCCAACGTATTAGCGTGGCGCGCTTGAGCACGGATCGCATCGTGGTGATGTGCGTGGCGAGGCTCAACGCGCCCGCCGTGCACCCCTTTGCCGTAGCACGGCTGCACGCTCGCGCCGATTCCGGGATGACGCTCGCGCATGCGTGAGATGCCAAGCGTGACACGCCGGCTGGAGCCGTCGCCCACCGAAGGCCAGCCCGACCTCACCTCCTCGGAGGACTCGACCGCGCAGGAGGCTCCCCAGCCACGTTCGCTTGTTCGCAGGATGCTGTTTGGTGCCTCGGCGACAGCTTTGCTGCAGGCGTCCTCGAGCGCGATCGGGTTTCTCGTGGCGGTCGCGCTGGCGCGGCTGCTCGGCGGCCATGGCTATGGCGCCTACGTGTTCGCGCTCGCGTGGGCCTCGGCGCTGACGATCCCCGCGGGGCTTGGCCTGAACCTGTTCGTCGTGCGTGGCGTCGCGGGCTATGAGGTCAAGCAGAAGTGGGAGCACCTGCGCGGCCTTTTGATTCGCGCCAACACGCTCGTCGCGGCCGCCTCGATCGCGATCGCGGCGGCCGGCTCGGCGATCGCCCTACTGACGCTTGCAGAACCTTTGCGCCTCGTGTTCGTGCTCGCGATGGCCCTGATCCCAATCAACGCGCTGACGATCCTGCGCCAGAGCACGATGCAGGCGCTCGGGCGCGTCGTGGTCGGGCAGATACCTGAGTTCGTGATCCGCCCCCTGATCCTGATCGCCGGCGTAGGCGCGCTGGCACTCGTGGGGGGGAAAGTGCTCACGCCCGTCGCCGCGATGCTCGTAAACGTGGCGGCGGTGAGCACGGCCTTTATCGCCGGCGTGATCGCTTTGAGGAAAGCCGTGCCTGAGCAGGTGCGCTCTGCCGCTCCCAAATACCAGATGCGAGAATGGGTTTCTGCGGCGCTACCGATGATGCTGATCGGAGGCATCTGGCAGCTCAACGGCTATGTCTCGACGATCGCAGTGGGCACGATCGGGGGCACACGCGACGCCGGTATCTACAGCGCGGTAGAAAAAGGCGGCGTGCTGATCGTGCTGCTGCTGATCGCCGCCAACATGCCGTTTGCCCCGCTCGTGGCGCGCATGCGCGCCAAGGGGGATCTAGCGGGAATGGAGCACGGCGCCGAACGCATCGCGCAGGCGAGCGTGATCGCTTCACTGCCGATCGTGATCTTCTTCGTGGCGCTTCCCGGCGTCTATCTCGGCCTGTTCGGCTCAGCGTTCACGTCAGGCGGGACAGCTCTCAGGATCCTCGTGCTTGGCGAGCTGTTCAACGCCACAGCCGGTCCCGTTGGCGCCGTGCTGATCATGACCGGCCACGAGCGTGCGGCCTGCTGGGGTGTCGGGCTCGGCCTGCTGACAACCGTGGTTCTGACGATCGTGCTCGTGCCGTTTCTGGGCGTGACGGGAGCCGCGATCGCCGACGCGGCGAGCTTTGTCGTGTGGAACGTCGCCCTGACCATCCTCTGCCGTAGGCGCCTGAAAATTAATGCGACGGCGTTCTGGCCTCTGGCGATGACGAACGAGCGGCGGTGAGCTCGCCACCAGCGCCGCTGGACTGCGCCCAGGGAGGCTCGCCGCCCATCTGCTCCGCGAGCCGCAGGGCGTCCGGCGCGTAGTGCTCTCGCAGCCGATTGATCGTCGCCTCGTCGTCATCGACCGGTGCCGCCGCGCTACGGCGGTTCCATAGATCCATCCTGTACCCGACGCGCCGCACGAGGCCGTCGATCTGCCGGCGCCTGGTCTGCGGCAAAGCGTGCCAGAGGCGCGTTGCGCCCTTGCTTGAGGTGAGCGCGCGCTGCATTGCCCAGGGGTTCAGCGGCGAGTTGGTCCCCAGCCAGGAGAAGCGCCGATCGCTACCACCTACGCGGTAGCGCTCGCCGACGTTCGCTGGCATGAAGTCGGCCCTCACCCCGAGAAACTCATAGATGCGACGCAGGAGCCGCTCGGGCTCGCGCTCGAGCTCATCGGTGAACAGCACGAGGATCTGATCACGTGGGAAGACATCCAAGTACCCAGTGAGGATCCGCCCGTACTCTCCCCACGTCACATAGCCCGTGATCTCGCGCGGTTCCCTACGTGCCTCAGCGAGAGCCTCGGGTCTCAGCAGATCGTCGATCGCCTGGGCAAACGGGCGCTGCTCGATGTCGTTCATGACAGACATACGGTGGTGTGAGCGAGCACGCTCAGCTGGATCGCGCAGGATCGCGATCAGGCGCACCTGCGGAAGCTGTTCATAGATCCGCCGCGGCACGGTGCGCTCGTCATAGCCATTCTCGCCTGCTGGGTTTGGCTGCTCCCACAGGCCACCGACCATGTATTGGGGCGTCGCGGTGCCCCACCTAGCATCGCTTTCGGTGAGCGCGAACGTTTTGAGGATGTAGTCCTCCCAGCCACGCTCGTATGCGCTTGCATGACTGAAGAACGGCGCCTCCTTGCCGTCGGGAAGCTGGAGGTCCGGATGGTTTCTCAGATACTCAAAGAGAGATGTGGTTCCCGCCTTTTGCGCACCGATGATGATGAAATCGAGCGTGTCCTTCACGAGGCTCGCATCATAAGTGCTCGCGAGCGGCGCCATCCACGGCCCGAGATGCGTTTACGGTGCGGCCCGCCTGAGTATCCTGTCCGACCACGATGAGCACGCCGCACGCCAACGCCGTGTCGGTCGTCCTTGTGTCATACAACTCAGAGCAGACGATCGCAGCGGCGATCGATTCGATCGCAAGCCATCTGCCGGACGCACAGATCGTCCTGGTCGATAACGGCTCGACCGATCAGACGTGTCAAATCGCGCGAGAGCAGGGCTCGGTCGAGGTCCTCGAGGGGCATGGCAACGTCGGCTTCGGTGCAGGTGTGAACGTCGGCGCGCGCGCCGCCTGTGGTGATCTGCTCCTCGTCCTGAACCCCGATGCCGCGATCTTGCACGCGAACCCGGCACGGCTCTCAGAGCTGTCTGCCCATCGGCCCGTCGGCATGCTCGGATGCGTGCTGCACGACGGACGCCGCTCTCGTTATCTCAAGTACTCCGAATGGGGCTGGCGGCGTGAGCTCTATTGGCTGATGGTGCTGTGGTTTCTCGTCCCGCGGGAGATGCATGTGCGCCGGCCAAGCTCGCGCCTGAGAAGATCTCGGCAATGGATCTCGGGCGCCGCGTTCGTTGTTGATCGCAGCGAGTTTCTGGAGCTGGGTGGCTTTGATGAGAGCCTCTTTCTCTACTGCGAGGATGTCGATCTCTCGCGGCGATACAGAGCAGATGGCGCCGGCGTCGGCACGACCGATGCGATCGTCGTGACACACGACGGCCAGGGATCCGAGCATGGTGGGCACGAGAGGATCCAGGGTTTTGCGCTGCTCAGCTTTCTCGAGAACATCGAGAAGTGGGATGGCAGCGCAGCAGGAAGGCGCAGCGCACGCACGGTGCTGCGCACGCTGCAGGCCCTATCGCTGATCGTACATCTGGCGAGCCTGCTGCCGCTCGTTGGCGGCCGCGCGGCTGCCAAGGCGCAAAGCGCAGCCCTACTGCGCTCATCGCTTCTGGACTGTCTCGACGCACCGCCGGTGAGCGGCGCGTATCCGCGCGCTCGCGCCACCCTCAGCTCGCTACTGCGGCGATCGCCCTCTACCAACGTGGACTCCGCGTGAGGATTTCACGGCGGGCCGTCGCTACCGCCGCCGCAGCTGAGCCAAAGCGCCTGCTCCGGGAGGAGCCACAGCACCGCGATCGACGCTTAGTATCATCCCGCCGCGAGCCTGTGAGATGAAAGCCGCATCGTCAAACTCCTTCCCCAGGCCATCTTGCGTTCTGCGCTAGCTCTTCCGGGCGCCTGATGCACGCCGCGATCGTCACTCCCAACCTGCACGGCGGCGGCGCCGAGGCGATCGCCCGGCAGTGGATCGCCGAACTGCAGGCCCAGGGGCACACGATCACCGTCTACGCCTACGGCCGCCGACAGCCGAGCGTCGAGCTGCCAGGCGAAGTGGTCAGCCACAGGCTCGCCAGCCGTGGAGGCCCGCTGCGACCAGCATTGATGCCGGGCTGGCTGCGGGCCCGCATCCGCGAGGACAAACCCGATGTCGTTCTCTCGCTGATGACCTTCAGCAACGTGATCACCTTGTTTGCGCTGAAACGGGGTCGGGCCAACCCCGTGCCGCTGATGGTCTCAGAGCACAATGTCCAGGCCCTGCAGCGCGTCAACGTCCGGCGACGCGACAGGCTGACCGTGTGGATCGCCCGGCGCCTGTATCGGTACGCCAGCGGCGCGCTCGCCGTCTCACACCCTGTCGCTGCCGAGCTGGTCTCAGCATTCCGCGTTCCCGCGGATCGTGTGTTCGTGGTCCCGAACCCCGTCGTCGCCTCGAGAACAGCCGGCGACCTCAGCTTCGAGCTGCCTGCCGAGCTTCATCTCGCTCTCGTCGGTCGCCTCGCAAAGCAGAAGCGCCCGCACCTCTTCCTCGAGGTTCTCAGCGAGCTTGCAAAGCGCGGCGTGAGCGTGCGCGCCAGCGTGATCGGTGACGGCCCTCTGCGCCAGTCAACCGAGCAGGAGGCCGCGCGCTTGGGCCTCAACGTCTCGTTTCTCGGCTGGCGAGAGCCGTGGTGGGAGGCGGCATCCGACGTCGATTGCCTGCTGCTCACCGCCAACGCCGAGGGCCTGGCCAACGTGCTGGTCGAGGCCGCGGCGGCGGGCATACCGTCCGTGGCCAGCTCGCGGGCCCTGGGCGTTGCCGACGCGATCGTTCCGGGGATCACCGGCCAGCTCGCGCCAAGCGATACCCCGCAAGCCTATGCCGATGCGGTGCTGGACGCTTCCGCTCTTGAGCTGCGCTCAGAGATCAACCTCGGCGCCTGGCTCGATCGCTTCTCAAGCGCACAGAGCACAGCCACCCTTCTGGCCGCGCTTGAAGCGATCCGCTAGAGCATCCCACGCGCATTTGATGGGCCGCAGAAGAGCCGCCCAGGGTCGCTCAGCCCGCTCTTCAGCACTCCAGCCGCTGATAGACTCGCCTGCTCACGGATGACCGCAAGCACTTAGACATGACTCTCCCGACATTCCTCATCATCGGCGCCATGAAGAGCGGTACCAGCAGTCTCCACCACTATCTGGGGGAGCATCCGGAAATCCAGAAGCTTCCCGCGATGAAGGAGACAAACTTCTTCTCGGGCCCACCTAACGGCATCCCCTACCCGCCAGGCTCGAAGCGGATCGAGCGGCTCGAGGACTACGAAAAGCTGTTCGACTCTGCGTATGAGGTGCGAGGTGAGATATCGCCTTGTTACGCGATTCACCCCAGACGTCAGGGGGTACCGGAGAGAATCAGCCAGCTGATCCCCGATGCCAAGCTGATCTACCTCGTCCGTGATCCGATTGACCGCGCGGTATCGCACTACCACTTCAGCGTCGCCGTGGAAGATGAGCGCCGCCCGCTCAGCGAGGCGCTGACGGATTTCAGCGACCCATACTCGCTCTACACCTCCCCAGGCCTCTACGTCACGCAGCTGGAGCTGTATCGAAAGCACTTTCGCGACGAGCAAATTCTTGTCATTGACCAGGCTGACCTCCTCGCCAATCGCCAGGAGGCGCTCAGCGAGATCTTCGCCTTTCTCTCCGTCGACCGTACCTTCGTCTCGCCTCGCTTTGAGGAGGAAGTGAACACCGGAGATGAGCTGAACACCTACTCCTACTTCGTGGTCCTCCATCGTCGTGTGCAGGGCTCGCTGCTGCTGCAGCGGCTGCTGCTGCAAAGAATGTCGCCCGGCCTGCGCCGCTCGATCCGCCAGGCGATTCAGCGCCTCTTCTCGAAGCCTTTGGCCGCGCCGGAGCTCGACCCAGATACGCGCGCGCGCCTGCAGGAATACTTTGCCGAGGAGGTCCGCCGGCTGCGCGTGCTCACCGGCAAGGCATTTCCCACCTGGAGCGTTTAGCGCCGCCCCCGTGGACAGGCTCATGGCCCCTTTGCTGCGCAGCGCCGGGCCCGGCTAGGAGCTGCCGATCGCGGCCTGATAGAGCACCCCGAGCCGCTCGTCGATCACATCGATGCTGCGAGTCTCCTGACAGAAACGCCGAGCGCGCTCGCCAACCGCTCCCGCCAGCCCAGGAACTGCGAGGAAGTCGGTCAGGGCGCGAGCCAGTCCCGCTGCATCGCCTGCGGCGACGAGCACGCCGCCCTCTCGTGCCAGATCGGGGATACCACCTACAGGGGTGCTCACGAAGGGCCGCCCGGCGCCCATCGCCTCGGTGAGCACCATCGGCATGCCCTCGGCGCGGGAGGGCAGAACCACCACGCGGGCCGCCCGCATCAGCGTCCTCATCCCAGCTGTATCCGTCGCGGGCAGACGCTCGAGCCGATCCAGCTGCGGGACGTCAAAGTCGCCGTCTGGACCCACGATGATGCAGCGCGCATCGGGGCGGGCTGCTGCCACGAGATTCCACGCCTGACAGAGGATGTCAGCCCCCTTCCTGAAGCCGACCTCTCCCGCGAACAGAACGACCTCCTCCGTCTCCTCTGCGCTTGGTGAGTCCATGTCCATCAAGACGGGATTCGCCAGAAGCTCGACCTGGACTCCTGGCGCGAGCGCTTTCACGAGGCTGCACACCTGCGGATCGAGGCATGTGATGACATCGGCGCGCCGCAACACGAACCCCGCCAGACGGGCGTGGCGCTCTGTGAACTCAAGAAAGTTGGCGCCGTGAATCGTCGCGACGGTGGCGTGGCCGAGCAGCCGGGCAAGGAGCACGATCGCGCCCTCACGCACGAACGAGCCATCCTCGGCCAGGTGCACATGGATGACGTCGTGTCTGCGCGCAACGAGCACGTGCCGCGCTGCCCTGAGCGCCAGAGGGATGCTCCCCAGCCACGCGACGGGCCTCCAGGTGGGATGGGAGCGAACCGACCCGCCACCCATCTGGTGCTCGGTGAACACGCGAATCACACTCCCCATGCCGCCGACGTATTCCGGATCCGGTCCGAAGTGGTGGATAGTGCGGCGATTGACCATGATTCCAGGGCCTTCAGCCACGTTCCCCAGCCAGAATCCGGATCTGCGACCGCAGCCGCGCGACTTTAGGTGTTCGCACGCCCGCAGCATTCTCCAGAATGTCCGTGACAGCTTAGGGCCTGTTCCTGCGTTGTTTAATCATGCTATCCGCTGTCCAGCAGGCTAAACCTCGCGAGGTCCTCCTCGTGGCCTCCAACGGCGGCCACCTGCTCGAGCTGCTGCAGCTCGCCGATCTGTGGCCGCAAGAGCGCCGCCACTGGGTGACATTTTGCACGACCGACGTGATGCCGCGCCTGGCCGGAGAAAAGACGACCTGGGCACACCACCCCACCAATCGCAATCCGCGGAACCTGATCCGCAACTTCGGCCTGGCACTGCGGATTGTCCGTCGCCGTGAGATCCAGGCGATCGTGACCACGGGAGCCGGGGTGTCGGTGCCGTTTGCGATCGTGGCGCGCCTGCGTGGCGTCAACGTCGTCTACATCGAATCGATGGCCAGGATCACCTCTCCGTCGCTCACGGGACGGCTCGTCTACCCCTTTGCAAACACGTTCATCGTCCAGTGGCCTGGCCTTCGCCGCTACTTCAAGCGCGCGCAGGCATTTGGAACCGTCTTTGATCCTTCTTAGCCTCGGCACCCACCAGCAGGCATTCCCAAGAGCGCTCGACCTCGTCGAGCCGTTGGCGTGTGGGGGCAGGGAGTTCCTTATCCAACACGGGAGCACCCCCGCCAGGCCGCAGATGCCGAACACGGTCTGGATCGAGTTCATGCCCTATGAGGATGTGGTCGCGGCGATGGCGCAGGCCGACAGCGTCGTCTGCCACGCCGGCGTCGGGAGCATCATGACCGCGCTGAAGGCGGGCCACACCCCCGTTGTGATCCCGCGTCAGGCTCAGCACGGAGAGCACGTCGATAACCACCAACAGGACATCGCGACCCGGTTCGCCGAGCGGGGCCTCGTTCGCTGCGTCACGACCGAGACGAACCTCGCAATCCTGCTCACGCCGCGCCGAACGAGCAACGGACGCCAACTCGGTCGCGGCAGCGTAGAGCTACGCAGCGCGATTGCCGACGCCGTGGCGGCCCAGCCCTCGACGCGGCGCAGGCTCCCGGGCCTCGCGCCCCGGCGTAGAGCCCACCACTGAGCTCGGAGCCGCGGCTCTCAGGAGCGGTGTAGCGGTCTTAGGGTGAGGATCAGCGCGCTCGCGGCGGGGATCTCGACGCGGAGCGTGCGCCGGTGGCGGATGCGCTTGGGCTTTGACCGCCAGCCTCTGCCCGTGACACGCGCTCCCGCCAGCAGAACATCCTGTCTCGCTGTCGGTGAAGGAGCCTCGAGCGGTTCCTCGGTTGCTGTGTATCCGAACATCGGGATCAACACGGCCTGAGGCGCACCCACGGTCGCGAGGTTCTCAAGCGCGACCCGGAGCGTGCCGTCATGTGCAAGCGTGGCCCAGCTCGTGAGGTTCGCCGGCGGCGTGGAGGCGGTGATGCTCGTAGGCACGAAGCGCCCGCCCTCCAGTCGGCTCGCCGCGAGCAGACCTGAGTACTCCGGCTGCGGGCTGAGCTCGCCGCGAAGTGCGGCGTCGGGACCGGCGGCACAGATCGGGCTCTCGGGGTTCGCGCCGCAGACGCCGCCGAGGTTACCGTGGAAGCTCACCCCGCTGACGCCGCTGCTGGAAGCCCGTAGCGTCCAGTCCAGGGCCCACAGGGCGCTCGCGAACACCGGGCTGATCGCGGCGCTCGCCATGCAGGCGGTGTCGTTGGTCTCACCGATTCGTGTCGGGCGGCCCGCTGCGGCGGCCGCGACGGCGAGCATCGCGAGCACACGTTCCTCCAGCTGGCGCTCGGCCGCTGAGAACAGCCCGCTCACGCTCGGCGCAACGACCGGCGGCTTGCCCGGACAGGTGCTGCTCGCGTAGAAGTGCTGCGTGAGCTCGGAGAACATCTGTCCAGCACCACCGAGCTGGCTGAGCAGCGAGGAGGTCTGGGTGCTCGCCGGCCCGAGGATCGCGATGTCCGGGGCCTGGGCTTTCAGGGCGCCGGCGTAGGCTTCGGCGTCGCGAAGATAGGCAGCAACGTTGTAGCCTGCCGGGCGGTATTGCGGGGCGTAGTAGTCAGGCTCGTTGCCGAGCTCCACCCCCAGTAGGCCGCTGCCGAGCCGCTGCTGGGCAACCCGAGCCTCATCGGCCGCGCGGGCCGGTTCGAAGTGGCCGAGGTTTACGCCGAGCAGAACGCGCCAGCCCGTGGCACGAATGAGGCCGTGAAGGATCGCCAGGTCGCGCGGCGTGATCGTGGCCGTGGCCCACGCAGGAGCCGGTTCGCCCTTGCTCGTCCACCATGAGCGATCCACGCTGTTGCCGCCGATGCGCAGCACCGATGGCCCCAGCATTCGCATCAGTCGCACGAGGCTCGGGCGCTCACCGCTCAGCCGGCGGCGAGCGAGTTCTCCCGCCTCTGTCGAAAAGCCGACGGCGCCACGACTGAAGACGCTTCCGGGCCGCTGGGTATCGAGCGTCAACGTGGGCGTCGTGAGGAGCTGTGCAGCTGGCGATCCTCCGCTCGAGGTCGATCGCGCCCACACCCACGTACAGGACACGGCCAAGATCACGGTCAACGCGGCCACCGTGGGACGGCCGCCTGTGAACCCGGCCATGAGGAGGACTCTAGGCTTTGGCGGTTGGCACGAGATCCCCTGACGGGGCAGCGCCGTTGACCGATCCGACGGCGGGCGAGGGCTTGCCCTCGCTCGCGTATGTGTAGGAGCTTGAGCGCCCCAACTTCGCGCCGTTGGCCACCACGCCCAGTAGCGGCACGGCGCTACCGGCAAGCACCTGGTGCAGTCGCTCGGCAGCGTCACGCCGGCTGCGCGCGACCCAGCCAACGATCACGACGCCGTCGATCTTGGTCAGCAGCGGGAAGGCATCGGAGACGGTGGTCAGCGGGGGCGTGTCGATCACGACGAGGTCGTACTCAGACCTCGCCTGCTCAAGCACCGCTTCCATCGTCTGGCTCGCGAGCAGCTCGGCCGGGTTGGGTGGCAAAAAGCTCCCGGCGGCGAGCACGTCGAGCATCCGGGCATGTGCGCCGTCGGCGGATGCGTCACCCAGCAGGACGTGCTGGACCGCCGGGCTCATCGCAACGCCGCTGCTGAGCACATCGCTGAGACCCGGGCCGGGCTGCAGGTCCAGATGGCGCGCGACCGTCGGGTTGCGCAGATCGACCTCGAGCAGCAGCACTCGCGAGCCGAGCCGCGCGATAGCCTCGGCGAGGTGACGGGCTACCGTGGTCTTGCCATCGCCGGGATCAGCTGATCCGATCGCGATCGTACGCAGCTCGCGCCCGCCGTCGAGGAACCGCAGATGCGCGGCGATCAGGCTGAACGCCTCGGCCTCGGCAGGCGGCAGCACGGACCGCCGGCCCTTCTTGTCACGCACCGAGCGCGCCAGGGCGGCGTTCTCGGGGACCACACCGAGCAGTGGCAGACCATAGATCGTCTCCAGGTCCTCGGGCCCCTTCACACGGCGGTCGAGCCGGTCGAAGATGAAGGCGAGCGCGACGCCGATCAACAGACCCAAGAACAAGCCGAGCCCCGTGTTCCTCGTGGTCCTTGGCGAGGAGGGACTCGAAGGCACGTACGCCTGCTGGGCGACCTGCACGTCACCGTGGCTCAGCCCCGTCAGCAGCGTCAGCGCTTGGGCACGATTCTGGAGCTGGAGACCGTCCGGGCCAATCCGCTGCTGCGGCGAGAGCGCCGCGAGCTGTTTGTGCACGAGCGCGAGCGCAGATTTGAAGTAGAGACGGTCGGCCTGCTGGCGCTCTTTGACGAACTGATCGGCGTAGGTATTCGCGATCGCGGCCGAGAGCGTCGGCGAGGTCGTGGTCGCGGAGATGCTGACGATGCCGGTTTCGCCCTGTGAGCCGATGCTCAAGCTGCCGAAGACCCTGCCCGGCGTCACCCCACGGCCGATCGCAAGCGCGGTCTTTTCAGCGATATCGCCGCCTCGCACGAGCGCGAGGTTGTTGGCCTGCTGGGCAAGCAGCCCCGCGCTGTTGGTGCTGGCACCCCCAGAGAGCCCGGCGATCTGTTGGTTGAGCGAGTTTTCGCTGAAAATCAGCGAGGAGCCCGTCGTGTACTTCTTGGTCTGATGCTTGGAGACGGCATACGCGGCACCCGCGACGATCACGACACTGAGCACGATCCAGGGCAAGCGCCGGCGAATGACGCCGAGGATCCTCTCGAGGCTGGGCGCTTCGGAATCCTGCTGCACGTCGTATATCCTCTCAGGTCGCTGCAGTTCTCCAGGCGTATAAGAACCGCCTCGATGCACAAGAACTTTTGAGAATGCAGCATAAAACAATCCTTATGCTGCGACGTTCCAGGGTATGCGGCGCGGCGTTCGTTCGTTCTGGGCCGCTCGTGTCGCAGACCGCACGCTCGGCGATCAACGCCCCGGGTGCACGATGAGCGCTTCATCCCCGCGTGCGCGGTCGCATTGGCGCGAACGGGCCGGTGCAGCTGATCGTCGCGATCTCCCGTGGGTGGCGCTGCTCGCCATCGCCCTGCTCGTCCGTGTCCTGACCGACAACCGCTCTTCACCCGGCAGTCACCACTCCGGCAGGCTCAACCTCTCGGGCGTGATCGCGATCGTGTTCATACTCCTCGCGGTCGCGATGCTGGCGCGTAGAGGCAGGGGCGTGCTGCCGGCGATTCTCGCCTCGCTGTGGCTGTGCATATGGACCGCAATCGCCCTCGGCACGAGCGGCGCCTCAACAGAGACGCTTCGCGAGGGCGTACGCGAGGGATCTGTGATCGCGCTGGCGGTAATCGTCTACAACCTGCGCGGGGCCCTCACACCTACAAACGCCGCACGCATGCTGCAGTTCGTGGGCTTCGTCGCGGCCGTCATCGCCGTCTATCAGCTCGCCACCGACACGGGCATGGACATCGCCGGCAACATCCGCTCAAACGGCACGTTCGCACATCCCAACAGCGCCGCGATGTTCTTCGCGATCGGCGCCGGCGTATCGCTGTGGCTGTACTTCGAATGCGACAGACGCCCGATCGATGTGCTGCTCTTTGCACTTTTCACCACCGCCTTGCTCTCCACCTACAGCGTCGATGGCCTCGCGGCGCTGATTGCGATGCTGATCGCGCTCGGAGCGCTGCGCCCCGGCCCGTTGCGCAGCAAAGGCGGGCCTTGGCTGATGGCGGGGCTGATCGTCGCGATCTTCCTTGCGACGCCGCTCGGGGCACGGCGGATCGCCCGTGTGAACAGCCCTATCAACGCGGGCGCCAACGGCAGCTCGCTGGCCTGGCGCGTGCACAAGTGGAAACTGCTGATGCCCGATTGGGAAGGCTCACCAATCATCGGCCGGGGTCTCGGCACGACCACGACCGAAGCGGGTAGCCCCGGCGATCAATATGCAGGTGAGCCACCCCACAATGAATACGTTCGCTACCTCGTGGAGAGCGGTGTGGTTGGCTTGGCGATCCTGCTGTGGGCAGTCACGATCCTGATCCGCCGCGTCCTGCTCAGAAGAAGGCAGTGGGATGGGCGTGCACCCAACACGACGGCGCTTGCACTCCTGGTGATCGTCGGGTGCCTTGTCAACTCACTCGCGGATAACACGCTGCTGGACAGCCCCACCTGCTACGCAGCTGCGCTGATAATCGCCGCCCTGCTCAGCGTTCCGAGCATCAAGCCAGGAGCGCGCTCGAGCGCGCTCAGCCGCGCGGGCCGGCGAGCTGCCGCTACCTACCAGTAGTACTAGGAGAGCGCTTCGGGAGAGCGCGCCAGGCGAGCGAGCGTCAAGCCGTAGCGCGTGAGCATCCCGGCGCAGCGCGCAAGCGGCGAGCGAGCCCTTTGTTTTGCCCCGTTGCGGGCCTGCTCATCCAACACCGCCGAAGGCGGAAGCAGCTGGCGCCGTACGAATTCGCCAAAGCCCCCCCTCGGCGCCAGCAGCCCGTCGATCAAGCCCATGTCCGCATAGAGCTGGGACGGGCTGGTATGCGGGTTGGGGTTCGCCAGGCGCACGGCGATGTGCTCGCGCATGCCGTGCGCGCCGTGCGCGCGGGCGCCGTTGATGATCTGTGCCGCCGGCAGGCCGACGAGCTTCTCGGCAACGTTGAGCGCGACAACGATCACGCGTGCAAGCTCGGGGTAGACATCGAGCAGCTCGTCGACCGCGCCGGCACGCACCCCAGCTCCGCATGCATCCCACCATGCGCTCAGGTCGGCGGCAAGGCGCAGGTCGATAAAGCCGTCGCGAGCGTAGAACAGCAGCAGCGCGACGAGCTCATCGGCGGGAGCGGGACGCCAGTCCCCGGAGGGATGCCCGACGGGCGGCAGCAGTCGCTCGCGCGCAAAGCTGCGCTCATACCAGTGAACCCGCCAGTGGAGCTCCACGGGCGGAAGCTCCTCCCGCGTATGGACGAGCACGAAGTGCAGCAGCGGCAGACCGTGGTCGTGCACATAGTCCCTGGGGGCCTGATAGCCGAGCGCACGCACGACCTCAACAGCCGCCGTCAGCTGCTCGGGTGCCACGAGCAGATCGATATCGCCGGATAGCCGCCGCCCGGGATCGCCGTAGATCGCCTCACCCAGCTGCGGGCCCTTGAGCGGCGCCGAGCGTATCCCGGCACCGTCCAGCATCGCCATCACACGCTGACAGACCAGCTGCAGGAACGATCCCTGCCGACGTCCCGCTTCAAGCGCCTGCTCAACCGCGGCGAGGAACTCGCTGCTCGCGGACCCCTGCGCCAGCTCCTGGATACGCGGCCCGAGGACCGGCAGCAGCTTGCGCCAGCGCAGCGTCTCGGTCAGCCGCGACCATTCCACGTCCAGCATCAAGCGCCGGGCGTGCTCGCGCATCAATTCGCGGCGAGCCTCAGTCCCGGCGCTGAGCAGAATGAGCTGTCGTTCGGCCTGCGAGCTGGACTTCAGAGTCGACACCTTGTACTGAATCTACAGGCTTCGACCCCGCTGCACGACCGTGTCATGGTCTGTCAGCCTCCCACGTGCGCTTCCATGCTGTGCAGTTCCATTTTCAGCAGCTGGAGATGGCTCCAGGGGAAGGACGTGAGCAGTTTGCACTGGCAATGCCCTTCGTAGTACCCGTGCGCACCGAGGTAGGGATTGGTTCCGGTCGGCGTCGGGTCCTGGGCGTAGAAGGTCACGTTCGCCGAACGATCCCTCACGACGATCCCGTAGCGCTGTGCCGCTTCGGCCATCATCTGGACCAGGTGCGGGAGGTGCAGCGTTGAGAGGTCGAGGTTGGGGTCAAGACGCATGTGCGCCCCCTCGGGCAGCGAGGTGGGTTCCAGAGAGGACCCGTCGGTGCGCTGCGCCGGCGATGCGAAGACCCCAGCGCGCGGATTGGGGATGGCGATTGCCAGCGCATGGTCGATCGAGCCTCGTTCGAGGTCTTCGAGCGTGATCAGCCCGCCGACAATCGCCAGCGAGGAGGCGCTTGAGCCCCACTGAGGCTTTGAGCCGGGCCACGACAACGAGCTGTAGTAGCCGGGGGACGCGGAGACCTTTTCCATCGCCCCGCCCCACTTCGCGACCGGTCCGTTGGCCGTGGTTTCGAAGTTCCAGAATTCCCAGAGCTTGTCGGTGCTCGGCTGCCACACCGTAAGGGTTTTGTCGGTGCCTTTCGCGGGCTGGGCGCCCGGCGGCAGCGGCACCGAGGCCCACGCCGCCTGAATGGCATATCCCGATGAGTTCGGTTTATTGACGAGAACCTTGACGGTCGGCTGGCCAGCGGGGACAGTGTAGATCGGAACAGACCACGCCGTCGTGTTGATGTTCAATTCGTTTTTGGGTGACTCGTTGGCGATCAGCCTGTTGAAAGCACCCATCACCGCGGCCGACATCGGATCGAGCGGCGCGCTCGCCGGCAGCGGCTGATTCCAGAAGCTCGCCGCGGCGAAGAAATGAAACGGCGCGGCGATTTCGATCGGCGGCACCACTTCTTCAACCGGGGGAATCACTTCTTCGACCGGGGGAATCGGTTTTTCGACGGGCGGAACAACTTCTTCAACCGGGGGCACTGGTTTTTCGATGGGCGGTTTTTCGACCGGCGGCACCACCACGGGCGGTCCGTCCAGGCCTCGTGCGCCGCGAGAACCGACTTCTGAGCCGGGGCCGGACAGGGCGAGAGGGGAGCCTGACGTCACCGATGTCTGCACACCTGGCGAGGAGCTCGGCGCGCCGGATGGGCTCGTGGCCGTCCGGCGCCGCAGCGCCGCCCGCTTGATCGCGTTGTGCCTAGCGCTTCTGTTGGCGCACGCCTTGGCGTTCGCGCCGTGACCACGTCGGTGCGCTGGCGCCACGCACTTCGCGTGCGAGCGAGCGGAGACGTGAGCTCTGCCCGAAGCTGATCCGGCGGCAAATGCGACGGTTGCGCTCCACAGCATCACGCTGATAACCAGCAGGCAGATCTGGAGCCTCGGTACGCGGTAGGCACGCGACATAGTGACGTCCTTGTCTCTTGGCAGGCTGCGGCACTCGCCCGCGGGATACGATCGCTGCACGTATCGGACCAGCACTCAAGCTTCGTGAGCAAGGGGCTTGAACTTTGGACTCTTGATTCCCCGACCCCCGTCCGGCATACTGGTTGGGCCTAGCTGCAACGGTCGCGCAAGCGGCTCCACGGTGCTTTATGTTCAGTGGATGCACATAGGTCAGCGGCGGCACGGAGGCAGCGATGGAGCACGGACGACAAGGATGCGCCTGACCACGGAGAGGACGTTGCGCCGGGACATCAATCCGCAGCGTGAGTGGTCGCGCTCGGTGAGTGCCGCGCGTTGGACCTGTGCGCTTCTCGGCGCGATCATGGCTCTCGCCCCCGCCGGTGCGCAGGCGCTCGTCAACCCGGTGTTGAACGGCTTCGCGAGCGACTCGGTGACCCTCCCGGGCGCGACGGCGGTCGCCGTGGCAGGCCATTACGCCTACGTGACCGACTACTACGCGGGCAAGCTGACCGCGGTCGACATCTCAAACCCGGCGGCGCCGGTGATCGCCGGGTCGAGCGCCGCGAGCAACTCGCTGCTCAACGGCTCGACTGTCAACATCTCCGGCGGCTATGCCTATGTGGTCTCCAAGAACCGCAACGCCACCAACGGATCGAACAACAACGACGACGGCAGCGGCAACAGCCTCACGATCCTGGACATCGCCACCAACCCGGCCTCACCCACGATCGTCGGCTCGATCAGGGACCCCAACACGCTGTTTGGCTCCTACGGGGTAGCGATGTCCGGCCATTACGTGTACGTCGCTTCGCAGGGATGCCTGAGCGGTCAGCCGTGTGCAGACCACTCGGTCGGGTGCGCGTTTGCGGTGATCGACGTGAGCAATCCCTCTGCGCCGTGGATCGTAGCCGCGATCCACAGCACGCCGCTACCTCCGCCGTGGGGCGGTAGCGGCGCGCTGGGCCACGCAACCTCGGTCGCGATCTCGGGGAACTACGCGTATGTGACCGCCGCCTACCAAACCCGCGTGACGGTGGTGAACATCGCCAATCCACTCAGCCCGAAAATTATCTCCTCGCCGAAGGACACCACGAACCTGCAGTTCCCTGTGGACGTAGCCGTAAGCGGACAGTACGCCTACGTCGTCGATCAGATCTCACCCGGTCGCTTGACGGTACTCGACGTGAGCAATCCCACCAGCCCGCAGATCGTGACCTCGCTGGCAAGCGCATCGCTGAACGGGGCCTACCGCATCCGCATCCGCGGTGACTTCGCCTACGTCTCCGCTTCCTCTGCGGCCGATGTTGCGGTCCTCGACATCTCCAACCCGCTGATCCCACGCCTCGCGGCAACCGTCACCGACACCGCCCATCTCAACAAGACGACCGGCTTGGACCTAGATCCGTCGGGGAGCTATCTGGTGGCAAGCTCGCCGTTCCTCTCCACTCAGGCCCAGCCCAACTACCCCCCCTACGCATTGCAACCCGGCGGACCGACCCTGACCGGCACAACGTCGGTCATCACGCTCGATCCCTCGCCGATCGCGGTGAGCATCTCGCCCGCCTCTGAGCCGGCCAACCCCACCGCACAAACCTCCGCAAACTTCAGCTTCTCGGTCAACGACGCCGTCGCCTCGCTGCGCTGCCGGCTCGACAGCGGGCCATGGCTGCCGTGCGCCACCCAGACGAGCCAGTCCTACGATCTGCTTGGGGCGGCCTCGCACACGTTTTCGGTGCAGGCGACCGACGCGGCCGGCAACACAAGCATCCCCAGCTACAGCTGGACGGTCACGGCTCCTGTGAATACGGCGCCGCCGGTGATTTCGGGTGCAGCGACGCAGGGGCAGACGTTGTCGGTTTCGACGGGTTCGTGGACGGGGTCTCCGTCGTTTGCCTATCAGTGGCAGCGCTGCGACCAGAGCGGGCTGAACTGCAACGCGATCTCCGGCGCGACCACATCGACCTACACGCTCGGAGCCGCCGATGTTGCCAGCACCCTGGTCGCTGTCGTGACGGCGAGCAGTAGCGCCGGATCCACACCGGCAAGCTCTGCCGCGAGCAGCGTCGTCTCGGCGCCCCCGGCGAACATCGCCGCACCTGCGATCACGGGCACCGCTACACAGGGCCAGACGCTCACCGCCACAACCGGCTCCTGGAGCGGCTACCCCACACCAACCTTCACCTACCAATGGCAACGCTGCGACCAAAACGGGCTGAACTGCAACGCGATCTCCGGCGCGACCACCCCTACCTACACGCTCGGAGCCGCCGATGTTGCCAGCACCCTGGTCGTCACGGTCACCGCTTCAAACAGCGCTGGCAACGCCCAGGCCAACTCCGCCACGAGCAGCATCATCACCGGCCCGCCCGCAAACACCACCCCGCCCACAATCTCCGGCACCGCTACACAGGGCCAGACGCTCACCGCCACAACCGGCTCCTGGAGCGGCTACCCCACACCAACGTTCACCTACCAATGGCAGCGCTGCGACCAGAGCGGGCTGAACTGCAACGCGATCTCCGGCGCGACCACCCCTACCTACACGCTGCTCTCAGCCGATGTTGGCGCCAAGCTCATGGTCACCATCACCGCCTCGAACAGCGCAGGCAACACACAAGCCAACTCAAGCGCGAGTGCGGTTGTCATCGCTGCCGCCGGGCCTTTGACGCCGCTGCTCGACGACTTCGCGCGCCCGAACAACTCCGGACCACCGGGTCCGAATTGGACACACATGCAGGTCTCGAGCACCGGCCCCACAAACGACCTGTTCATCATCAACCAGCAGATCACGGGCCGCTCGGGCAGCAACGCCGACTACTGGAACCCACAGGCCTATGGCCCCAACAGCGAGGTGTGGCTGACCGTGGCCGTTAAGCCGAACGTCGATTTGGATCCCGTCGTGCTCGGGCTTCGCTTCCAGAACCCCGGCGCCGCCAACGCGAGCGGATACCAGGCTTACTACATCTTCCGCTCAAGCCAGGCCGATCAGTACAAGATCATCGCGCGCACGAACGGGACGACGAGCACGACGCTCGCGAGCGTCAACGGGCCGACGCTCAAAGCCGGCGATCAGCTCCTGTTCCGAGCGATCGGAACGACGCTCGAGCTATGGCGGTCCAGCACCGGCACATGGACGCGGCTCCTGCTCGCGACCGACAGCACCTTCCCGAGTGCCGGGTATCTGAATCTCACTCAGCGCAACGGTGCCGTCAGGCTGACAAGCTTTGGGGGTGGAACGCTCCCGTAGTCTTTCGCGAATGATGCAGCTGAGCAGGCGATTGACGCCACTCTGGCGAGGGCGGGTAGTTTCGCTGGCTCTCATCAGCGTCTTGCTGATCCTGGTTGGCACGACGACCTCAAGCGGCGCCACGATGAGCGGCGCCAGCCTTGCCAGCTGCGAACCGGCCCCTTGCCAGCCCGCTACGAGCCTGCTCACCGTCGGGCTGGCGAACGTCAGCAACGACGACGGCACCACCTCGACGCGCGCGTATGCGATTGACCGCCCGAAGAACCTGAGCGGCCCTGCCCCTGCCGTGCTCGTGTTCTACGGCGGGGGCAACTGCGGCCTGATCACTTCCAGCAGATTCTCCCAGCTGGCTGTCGCGAACAGGCTCATCGTCGTCTACATGACTCGTCCCTGCGGTCAGAGCCTTGGGTGGGGCAAGCGAAACGTCGACTCGGCCGCGATAAGCACTCCGAACGACGAGCCATACGTGAGCGCTGTCGTAAATGACATCACGCAATGCCCGGGACAGTGCGTGGACCCGCAGCGCATCTATGCCGCCGGGATGAGCAGTGGCGGCAGCATGGTGGCCGACATCATGTGCGACCCGAGCAATTCGCCGCTGTTTCGTGGCTACATGATCGACAGCTCGAGCCTGCAGCTGTTCAACGGGGCGCCGCACTGTCCGAGTTCGAACCGCAACTACTTCGTGATGCTCGCGCTCAGCAACTTCGGCGCCGATGCGGGCCTCTACTACGATACGGCGCCCAACCCACACCTGGACCCGCTCACGTTCGCGGACTGGGCTGCCGGGCGCCTCGGCTGTAGGAGCGGTCCCGCGCTTGGAGCCATCGGCCTCCCGCTCGCCTCGACGCTCACCGACACCTACTCAGGCCCATGCGCCTATGCGAGCGCCGGCTCACCGGCGGTCGTCTCGCTCGGTATCGGAAACGGGTCCCACGGATGGCCCTGCCAAGACTCCGACGCGCTCGCGAGGCCGAACCAGTGCATGGTGATGCCGAACCCACCCGGGCTTGATTCACAAGGGCTGCCGATGACCAACGGCCTCTTCGTCGAGGCAGCGTTCTGGAACTTCGTGGCCCAGGGCATCTCCTCCTCGGTGCCCGCCCCACCCCTGGAAGACAACACCCCGCCGCTTGTCGGCGTGATCTCGCCCGCCCAGGGCTCGACCGTATCGGGCACGGTGGCGATCGGGGTTCACGCAAGCGATGACATCGGTGTCGCCGCCGTGGGGCTGGAAGTGGACGGCACCCCGCTCGGCGCGGCGGGCCTCACGAGCCCCGAAGGGGGCTACTCCCGCTCCTGGGATACGAACACCGTGGCAGACGGAAGCCACCAGCTACGCGCGCTCGCAACCGACGCGGCGGGCAACCTGGCGGTCTCCTCCGTGGCGGTAACCGTCAAGAACACGTCGACCCCTCCCGTCAAGATCGAAGATCCCCCGATAGCCCCGATAGCCCCGATAGCCCCGATAGCCCCGATAGCCCCCATAGCCCCCATAGACCCCATAGACCCGAGCGTCCCGCCGAACCCGGGCGCCGTGTCTTTGGCGTGGCTGGTGCTCGGAGACGACTACGCAGCAGGCGAGGGTAGCCCTCCCTACCTTGCGGGCAGCGACACGCACGCCGATCGCTGTCATCGCTCCACGAAGGCCTATGCGCCGCTCGCCGCCGCCATCCTGCACGTCTCCCCCTCGCTGGTGACGCTCCACGCCTGTCGAGGTGCAGGCCTCGCGGCTTTCTACGGCGCTGACATCAACGATCACGAGCCGCCTCAGCTCAGCTGGGCCAACGACACGGTCGGCGTGCTTGCGCTCACAGTTGGCTGGAAGGACTCCGCGATGCCCTCCGCGATCATCCGCTGTGGCCGTGCGCCCAATCGCTGCCGCGCCAGCTCGGAGCAGAGGTTCGCCGCGGCGATCGCCGCGCTGTCCTCCTCAAGCTCAAGCTCAAGCTCGCGCTCGCTGCGACACCTTTTCCATGATCTGAGCTCGGCGGCACCAAACGCACGGGTGATCGTGACCGGATACCCGCGGCTGTTCGCCGCGCGTGCACGGCTGTGCCCCCTCAGCTCGGGCGGGCTCGAGTTCACACGCCCGGCGATGCGCTGGATCGATGCTGCGATCGCGCGCCTTGACCATACGATCGCCTCCGCAGCGGCCGCCTCCCACATCACCTATCTCGGCGGCTCCTATGACGCGTTCGCCGGACACGGGCTGTGCACATCCCGTCCATATCTCAACGCCAGCTTGACGCCCAACCGGCTCGGGCAGTCAGCGCTTGCAACGCTGCTCGCGCGAAGCGTCTCGAAACAGCCTTGAGGCGAGCTACCGGGTCGCTCAGCGAAGCTGGGCTTCGTGCGCGACGGCGAGCGGAATCTCGGCGAGCACCGAGTCGAGGATCTCAAATCCTTCATCGAGCGTCTCGCGCGAGACGTTCAGCGGCGGCAGGAGCCTGACGACGCAGTCGCCGCGTCCGCCGAGCTCGACGATCAGCCCACGTTCGATCGCGCCGCGCTGCACTGCACTGGCGGCTTGCGTGTTCGGCTCACCGGTGACCGGGTCGACCAGCTCAAAGCCGAGCATCAAGCCGCTCCCGCGTGCTTCCCGGACGATCTCGTGATCGCGAGCGAAGCCCTCGAGCACGCCCAGCGCATAGGCGCCTTGCTCACGTGCGTGCTCGAGAATGCCGTCTCGCCTGATGATGCGGGCAGAGGCCACGCCGGCGGCGAACGCCAGCTGATTGCCGCGGAACGTTCCGGTATGTGCGCCCGGCGCAAACGCATCGAGGCGTTCGTCGTGCAGCACGACCGCGACCGGCATTCCCATCCCGCCGATCGCCTTCGAGGCCACGATCACATCTGGCTCGATGCCGTGCTGCTCAAAGGCAAACCACGTGCCGGTACGCCCACCGCCGGTCTGCACCTCATCCACGATCAGCGGTATCTCAAGCTCGCGTGTGACCCTGCGCAGCCCGCGGACGAAGTCGCCTGGCGCGGGAATCACACCTCCCTCGCCCTGAACCATCTCGACGATCACCGCGGCCGGCCGCGGGATGCCGCCGAGCGGATCGCGAAGCGATCGCTCGAGGTACTCAAGGCATCGCTGTCCGCTCTCCTCGCCGCCCCCAAGCGCACACCTGAGCGGGTAGGGGTAAGGGAAGAAGTGAACACCAGGCACTCGTCCGGCAACGCGCTCCTTGGCCGCCACGAGCCCTGTGATCGTCATCGCCGCGTGTGAGCAGCCATGGAATGCACCTTGGAAGGTGACGATCTCCGAGCGCCCCGTCGCCGTCTTACAGAGCTTCAGCGCAGCATCGACGGCGTCGGCACCGCTGGGACCGCAGAACTCGATCCGCATGCTCGAGCGCATTCGCTCGGGAAGCATTGAGATCTGCGCGGAGATGAACTCGTCGCGGATCTCCGTCGGGAAGTCGAGCCCGTGCGTGAGCCGGCTCAGCTGGCGTGTGATCGCCTCGACGAGCTCGGGGTGGGTGTGACCGAGCGGCAGCGCGCCGGCCCCGGTGAGGAAGTCGATGAACACGTTCCCGTCAAGATCCTCGAGGTAGGAGCCTGCTCCGCGTCCGATCGCGATCGGCAGGCCGCGCGGGTAGGTGCGCACGTTTGACTCGTTCAGCACCTGACGCTCTAGCAGCCGAGCGGACAGGGGACCAGGAACCGGTGTGCGAACCGATGCCTGTTGGAGTACTCCCGGGGCCTTCTCTAGCCCGTTTGAAGACGCCTCCATCCGTGACTGCGTCCCTGCCATCTGATGAGAAAGTCTACGCACAACCCGCCGACAATGCATTTGTCGTATTTTGCGAGAAATCGAGCGGCGTGGCTCTGTCAAGATGTCCTTGAGAGAGGCAGGTGGCGCCGCATCATCCAGCGGAGCGGCAAATTGATGAGCTCAAGCAGCCGAACACCGACGCGCAGAAGGGCGCAAAACCGGCTGATCCCCGTGGCGCTGCTCGGCGCGCTCACGATCGCGGGCTGTGGTGGCGCATCGGCCCTGCAACCAGCCCGAGCCGCGGATCTGGGCGGGCCCGTCCAGGAACGCCCGGACACGGCCGAAGCCAGCTCAGGGCGCAGACCCGCGCCGGTCATCCATCTCCCACCACATTGGAGCGCGCACAGACAACGGGCGCTCGTGATCGCATTGCACGCCAGCGGTGGCACGCCCGCGGGCTTTGAGGGAAAGTCAGGCTGGGACACGGTCGCTGATGAGCATGACTTCGTGCTCGCCTATCTCGGCTCCGGGAGCCCGGCCTGGAAGGACCCATCGAACGTCGCATACGTCAGCGCGGAGATCAAGCGGATCAAGGCCCGCTACAACATCGATCCACGACGCGTCTACGTCACGGGCTTCTCGGCCGGCGCCTACATCACCTACTTCGTCGGCTGCCGTCTCAGCGCGACGGTCGCTGCGATAGCACCCGTCTCAGGCGCGATGGCAAGCCAGCGCTGTCGGCCCACACAGCCGGTCTCAGAGCTCACGATCATCGGCACGCACGACATCATCCCGCTCACCGGGAACGCCAGGTTTCCCGCTCCCGCGTCGGTCACGGCCCGATGGCGAGGGCTCGATCACTGCTCAAGCGCCGCGCCCAAAGTCTCGCGGGCGGGCCCCGTGACCAAGCGGATCTGGACCTCGTGTGCGGGCGGCGCGGCCGTCGGCTTCTACGTGATCAACGGGGGCACCCACACCTATCCGGGGGCCTCGGGCCTGGCGCCCTCAAGCGCTGATGCGCAGTACAACGCCAGCGAGGATGTGTGGGCATTCTTCGCCGCTCACCGGTCACGCGGCTGAGCGCCCGCGACCGGTGGGGCTAGGTTCAGTGCGCTAGGCCGCCGTCGGCGCCGTGTCGTCGGCGTGGACCATCCTGCCCATGCCGACGATGATCTTGCGCTCTCCCGAAAAGGGACGTCGTGCGTGCGCGACAAGCATGTTGTCGAGCGCGATCAGATCGCCCTTCTCCCATGGAGCCTCGACGCAAAGCTCCTCGTAGACCTCGCCGATCCTGTCGACGACGGCATCCGGGATCGGTGTGCCGTCGCCGTAGTAGACGTTGCGAGGCAGGTCCTCGTCGGCGAACAGCTGCCGTAGGGCTGTGCGCGTCTCCTCATCCAGGCATGCCACGTGGTGCAGCTGCACCTGGTTGAAGAAGATCCGCTCACCCGTGCGCGGATGCGTGCGCACACCCTTGGCGAGCTGGCGAACCCGTAGACCGAGATCGGTCCACTCACAGGTCATGCCGGCGTTTGCGCAGGTCTTTTCGACCGCCGCCTTGTCGTCGGTGTGGAAGAAGTCCTGCCAGGGCACATCGACACCCTCGGAGAAGTTCCGCACATACATCAGGTCCTTGCTCTCGAACTCTTCGACGATCTCCCTGTCGAGCTTCTCGTATACCTCGCGACAGTCCAACAGCGGCGTCTCGCCCTGCTCGGCCGACGGAACCACACAAAAGAAGAACTGACGCAGCGGCCAGCTCGAGAAGTGTGAGCTCTCGTTGTGGAAGAGGATCGTCTTGTCGGGCGGGTAGGGCGTTGAGTGGTAGATCCGCTGGCCGGTCTCCTCCGGCGGCAGGTCACCGTACTCGCCGAACAGCTCCCCCGCGATCGTGGATGCGACAGCCTCAAACTCGGGGGCTCCCGTCATCGGGAAACCACGGAAGAGGATCGCCCCATGACGATCGAGATGACCCTCGACGTCCTCGAGGTGGCTTGCACACCACGCTGCCAGATCGACGTTGTCGACAGCTGGCGTGATCACCAGCGGCAGGCGTCCCTCGCCGTCCGCCAGAAAGCCGGTCTGGACCAGCTCGCTTGCCTGTACCGCCTTGCGTCGCATGCCTCGCAGGCCACCCGTGGCGCTAGACGCTCCTTGTTGTGCGCTCATTGCTACTCCTGTCCGGGCATGCTGCCCTCGATCGTGTCTTCTACCTTTCGCCTGACCACGCGAAATCCGTTTCCGCGCTGTGCCACGGCCGCGATGTAGCCGGCCTGACGGTCACTCAGGTCCTCCATGTGCCACTGCCCCGCCTCCTCTGCGCACCAGGCGGTACGCAGCAGCTCAGCGTGAGCGTCAGACGCGAGTGTGACATCGAAGCTGTCCAGAGGCAAATTCAGCCCGTCCCCGCGGGCCTTGATGAAAGCCTCCTTGCGCGTCCAGCAGGTGAGAAAAGCGCGCGGCTGCTCCTCCGCAGGCATCGCACGCAGGGTGCTCACCTCCGCTGGGGAGAAGAACCGCTCAGCGATTCGCTCGCTGGCGAAATCCGCGTCATCGATCTCCACGTCGATGCCGATCTCGCCTGCAGCGCTGAACGCATAGAGGGCCAATGACCCCGAGTGAGCGAGGTTGAACCAGGGTCCCGAGCGCAGCACGGGCTTATCAAATTCGCCGTACTGGAACACCAAGCCCTCGGGCTCGCTCTGCAGGTAGCGAGCGAGCAGCTCGCGTAGTAGTGCGCGGCCGACGATGTAGCGCGCGCGATCGCGCGCGAAGCGAAACCGCGCCGCGCGAGCCTGCTCATCAGCAGCGAGCACATGGTGCATTTGCGCGACGATCTGCGGGCTGCGCTCGAGCGATGCCTGCCAGACATGCACGTCGCCGGCGGGCAGGGAAAAGCGGACGTCTGCACCCCCGAACGCCTGCGTCGGCCTACCAATATCGCCCCTGTCGGTCGCTAGGACCACGCATTAATTGTAGGGCCATCCGCTACCATCCTCACCGAACTTGGGCCGGCCGCGTCAGGAATCCCGCAGCCCAGACGTTACTCAGGCGTATTTCTACGTCACATTCGCGCTGTGGAACCAGAGGCTATTTCGACCGACCGACTTCCAGACCCGGCCCAACGGGACGGTGAGCTGCGCTGCGAGCTCACGGCTGCGCTGGGCGCACTGATACTCCGCTACAGCGACCGTTCACAAATCATTATCGACCACGTGACGGGCGCCGAGGAGCGTCTGCGAATCACGGTGCAGGTTGACGCGCAGAGCAGTTTCTCCGAGCTCCTCGAGCAGACCCGTGCCGCCCTTCCCGGCGCGCCGGCAGCCGACCAGGACCCCCCAGCCGACGCCGTGCTTGCGATCGACCAGCAGCCCGCCCAAAACTCTGGTGATGAGGCTTGGATCCTTGCTCGGCGCACCGAGGCCAGCGTCGATCTGGAGCTCCACGGAGACGGCTCGGCGCTCGGGAGCGACGGCGAGCCCGCCGCGATCGTCGGGCATCTGCGCACGCTGCTCGACGCTGCTCGCGCCGATCCGAGCACGCCGATCGCGGCGCTTGCGATGCTCACCGAGCCTGAGCGCCGGCGCCTGCTGATCGACTTCAACGACACCGCCGCCGACTACCCGCGGGAGTGTGTGCACGAGCTGATCGCACAGCAGGCGCGGAGCACCCCCGACGCCATTGCGGTCCAGTTCGCGGAGGAGCAGATCACCTACGCCGAGCTCGAGGCTCGCGCCAGCCAGCTCGCGCATCACCTCGTCGATCTCGGCGTGGGAGCAGAGGTGCTCGTCGGCATCTGTACGACACGCTCGCTGGCAATGGTCGTCGGGCTGCTCGGCATCCTCAAAGCCGGCGGCGCCTACGTGCCGATCGATCCGGCCTATCCGGCCGATCGCCAGGCCTACATGCTCGGCGACGCGCAGGCACCGGTGATCGTCACGCAGTCGAGCCTTCAGGACTCGCTGCCGCCGGGCACGGCCAAGATCGTCTGCCTTGACACCGACTGGCCGACGATCGCGCTTCGTCCGAGCGAGCCTCCTGATGTCGCGGCAGAGGCCGAGCAGCTTGCCTACGTGATCTACACCTCGGGCTCGACCGGCAATCCGAAGGGCGTGCAGATCTCCCACCGCGCGCTCGTGAACTTCCTGACGACGATGCGCGAGAAGCCCGGGCTGGTGGCAGAGGACGTGCTCGTCGCGGTCACAACGCTGTCCTTCGACATCGCGGGGCTGGAGCTGTATCTGCCGTTGACGAGCGGGGCGCGGATCGTGCTCGCGTCGAGTGAGACATGCGAGGACCCGCGCGCGCTCTCAGCGCTGCTCGAGCAGACGCAGGCGAGCATCATGCAGGCGACGCCCACCACATGGCGGATGCTGATCGATGGAGGCTGGCGGCCCATGACCGGGATGAAGGCGCTGTGCGGCGGCGAGGCGCTCCCCGTCGCGCTCGCCGATCGGCTCGTTGCGGCCGGCCTTGAGCTGTGGAACATGTACGGCCCGACCGAGACGACGATCTGGTCCACGTGCGCGAAGATAACTACGCAGGGGGAGCTTCTGACGATCGGCCGGCCGATCGCCAACACGAGCCTCTACATCCTCGACGCGCTGATGTCGCCCGTGCCTGTGGGGGTTGCCGGCGAGCTTTGGATCGGCGGTGATGGGCTGGCCCGCGGCTACCGCGGACGAGCAGACCTGACCGGCGAGCGCTTCGTCGCACACCCCTTCGATCAGACCCCCGGCGCGCGGATCTACCGCACCGGCGACCTCGCGCGCTATCGCAGCGACGGCACCGTCGAGTTCCTCGGGCGGATCGACCATCAGGTCAAGGTGCGCGGCTTTCGCATCGAGCTCGGCGAGATCGAGACGGTGCTCGCGCGTCACCCAGAGGTCGTCGATGCGATCGTCGTCGCCCGCGGCAGCGGCGCCGAGGCCGAGCTCGCCGCCTTCGTCACCGCCCGCGAGAAGCCGGTTGCGGCTCACGAGCTGCGCCTGTATCTCGGGCAAACGCTTCCCGACTACATGGTGCCCTCGACCGTCGACACGCTGGAGGCGTTTCCGCTCACACCAAACGGCAAGGTCGACCGCAAGGCGCTCCCCGAGCCGGTGCGCGAACGCTCCGGAGCCCACGAGCTCGTCGCACCTCGCACCCCGCTGGAGCGACGTCTGGCGGCGATCTGGGAACGCGAGCTGGAGATCGAGCCGATCGGTGTAACCGACAACTTCTTCGACCTCGGCGTCACCTCGATCGTCGCCGCGACGCTGTTCGCCGCGATCGAGCACGACCTCGGCGACAGCCTGCCGCTCGGGGCGATCTTCAAGGCTCCGACGATCGAGACGCTCTCCCGCCTGATCGAAGATGGCGATGGCGCCTCGCGCTGGAGCTCGCTGATCCCGATCCAGCCGCAGGGCTCGCGCCAGCCGATCTTCTGCGTGCATGGTGGCGCTGGGACGATCCTGCACCTACAGCCGCTCGCTCGCCGGCTCGGGGAAGAGCAGCCCTTCTACGGGCTGCAATCGAGCGGCCTCTACGGCGGCAGCACGCCCATCCAGAGCGTTGAGGAGATGGCCTCGCACTATCTCTCCGAGATGCGCCAGGTACACCCTGGTGGGCCCTGGCTGATCGCCGGCTACTGCTTCGGGACGATCGTCGCGTTTGAGATCGCACAGCGACTGCTGGCAGAGGGTGAGGAGGTGCAGATGGTGGCGTTGTTCAACGGCCCGAGCCCAGCGTGGATCCACGAGTGGGCATGGTTCGGCAATCAGCCCTCCCAGCGCAAGCTCAGGCCACGTCCGACACGGATCACGCGCAAGCAGCGCCTGCGCAGAGCGATCCGCCAGCCGTGGCGCTTTTTCACCGCCTTCGCCTATCACGCCGGACAACGGCTGGGCAAGCTTCGCGTGAAGCTGGCGCTGGCGCGCGCTCGCCCAATACCGGAGAAGTTGCGTGAGGAGTTCTTCTTCGATCTGCACGCACGTGCCGAGCGCGCCTACGCGCCGATCCCCTACGCCAAGGGCCTCCTGGTCTTCTACGGCGACGGTCTCTATGAAGACCCCGAGCTGGGTTGGGGCCCCTTCGCCGAGGGCGGGGTTCACACCTTCGCGGTCCCCGGCGAGCAGAACAACAACCGCGACGTGATGAAAGAGCCGGCCGTGCAGTTCGTCGCGGAGCAACTCCAGGAGTATCTGCAGGGCCGCACGCCGGACTCGCAGCCAGAGGCCGCGAGCGCAGCGTGAGTGCCTCCCGCGCAGGCCGGAGAACGCGATGGCTCGGGGACCTGGACATCCAGGCCCGCCGGCGCCTGCCAAAGCCGCTCTATCGCACGCTCGTCGGCGGCTACCACGACCTGCTCACGCTGAGCGGCCGTGGACCCGGCCGCGGGCGGCTGCTACCCGACTTCGTGATCGCCGGCGCCGCGAAGGCCGGGACGACGAGCCTGTTCGGGTGGCTGAGCGAGCACCCGTTCATCGAGCCCGCCTCCAAGAAGGAGGTCCACTACTTCGACTACAACCACTTCCGCGGCGAGGACTGGTATCGCAAGCACTTCCCGCTCAGCTCTGAGCGCGAGCGCTTCGCCCGCGAGCACGGCCGCCCGTTCATCACGGGTGAGGCAAGCCCCTCCTACCTCTCCCATCACTGGGTGCCCGAACGTCTCGCGCGGCTCAAGCCCGACGTCAAGCTGCTGATCGCGCTGCGCAACCCGATCGACCGCGCCTACTCGCAGTTTCAGATGTCGCATCGCGAGCACGAGGAGCCGCTTGACTCCTTCAGCGACGCGATCGCCGCCGAGGAAGAGCGGCTCGTGCCCGAGCGAGCACGAATGCTCGCCGACGAGAGCTACAACAGCTGGCCGATCGGCTGCTGGTCCTATCTGATGCGCGGTCGCTATGCCGAGCAGCTCGAACACTGGATGAGCTTTTTCGGGGGCGATCAGTTCCACTTCATCACGCTCGAGCAGCTCGCAAGCGCGCCGCAGCAGGCGCTTGACGGCGTACACGACTTTCTTGAGATCCCGCGCCACGACTACGCTGAGCTGCCGCACCTACACAGTGCGCAGTACAGCTCGATCGACCCCGCGGCACGCGCGCAGCTGGCGAGCTACTTCCGCCCTCACAACGAGCGGCTGTATGAGCTCGTTGGAAGCGACTTCGGCTGGGAGCACTGAATTGCAGCGCGGCCCCCAGCGAGAAGGACAGGCGCTCAACGTAGGATCTGCGGCGTGAGGAGGATCGTTTTCATTACCGGAGCCGCACGTGGCGTCGGACGCGCAACGGCGTTCGCCTTCGCACGCGAGGGCGCGAACCTGCTGCTGAGCGACATCTGCGCTCCGATCGAGGAGTGCCCCTATCCGCTCGGCACCTCGGCGCAGCTACAGGAGAGCGCAAGCCGTTGCCGTGAGCTGGGCAGCCGCGTCGCCACCGCGGTGCTCGACGTCCGCGACCAGGCACAGATCGACGCGGCCGTGGAGCACTGCCACGGCGAGCTCGGCCAGATCGATGTGCTGATCAACAACGCGGGCCTCGTCGGACCCGGAGGGATGCCCGCGCATCAGCTCCGCGAGAGCGACTGGACCACGATGGTCGACGTCGACCTCAACGGGCCGTGGCGCTGTGCCAAGGCGGTGCTCCCCGACATGCTCTCTCGGCGCGGCGGCACGATCATCAACGTCGCCTCGACGGCCGGCATGGTCGCCTTCCCGTTCTTCGCCAACTACGTCGCTGCCAAGCACGGGCTGATCGGGCTGACGCGTGCGCTGGCGCTCGACTACGCACCACACGCGATTCGCGTGAACGCCGTCTGCCCCACCTCGATCCGCGATGAGCCACAGCTAGATTCGGGGATGCTCACCGGGGTCGCCTCGATGCTCGGCGTCGACCTGGAGGACTACGAAGCGCTCTCGCTTCCGCACCATCCGCTCGGCTCGCTGATCAGCGCAGGTGATGTGGCATCGGCGATCGTGTGGCTGTGCTCAGATGGTGCCGGGCACGTCACCGGTGCGGTGATCCCGATCGACACCGGCTTCACCGCACGCTGAGATCCTGAGTCGGCGCTCGGGCCTAGAGCTGTGAGCCCGAGCCCCGGCGAAAGCTGCGGATCCCGGCGCCCGCCGAGGGGGCGCTCGCCTTCGCGGAGAGGTGCTGTGATGCGATCTGCACGCCGAGCAGACGCGTCTCCGGCGCGCCGGTCAGCGTGCGCAGCATCGCCTCCAGATCGCCCGCCAGACGCTCCACGCTCGGCCCGTCAAACAGCGCGACGTTGTAGTTGAGCTCGGCCTCGATCCGGTCCTCGAGCATGTGAAGTTCGAGTGCCAGGTCAAATCGCGCGAGCCCGAGATCGACTGCGACCTGACGCGTCTCGGTGCCCTCCAGATCCAGGCGCGGACCATCGCCGACCCGCACGCGGAAGTTGACCTGAAACAACGGGTTCACGCCGGGATCGCGCTCCGGGCGCACCGCCTCGACGACGAGCTCCAGCGGCACCTGTTGATGCTCGTAGGAGGCGAGCACGGAGTCGCGCACGCGCGCCAGCAGCTCGTTGAAGCTCGGGTTGGCGCCGAGGCGCACCCGGACCACGATCGTGTTGGCAAAGAACCCGATCAGGTGCTCGAGTCCGGGCTGCTCACGATTGGCCATCGGGCCGCCGAAGAGGATGTCGTCCTGGCCACCGGCCCGGTAGAGGAGCGTCGCAAAGCTCGCCAGCAACAGCATGTAGGGCGTTACGCCCGTAGCAGCACACAGCTCGCGCACACCGTCGGTGATCGCCGAGTCAAGCGCGAAGTGATGCGTCGCACCTGCAAAGCTCTGCGCCGCCTGGCGTGGACGATCGGAGGGCAGCTCTGTGACGGTCGGCGCACCCGCCAGATGCGTACGCCAGAAGTCGAGCTCCTCGCGCAGCAGCTCACCCTTGAGGTGCTCTCGCTGCCACGCTGCGAAGTCGCGATATTGCAGCGGCAGCGCCGGCAGCGTCTCCTTGCGTCGCTTGAGCTTCGCCGCATAGAGCTCGCCGAGCTCGCGGTAGAGCACCTCGACCGCCCAGGCGTCGAAGGCTACGTGGTGAGCCGCGAATAGGATCACGTGCTCCTGCTCAGCGAGCCGAAAGAGCGTCGTGCGCAGCATCAGCTCCGCGGCGAGGTCAAACGGCATCAGCGCGTGCTCGCGCAACAGCCGCGTGAGCTCGTGCTCACGCTCGCGCTCGCCTAGCTGCGCGAGCTCGATGAGCGCCAGCTCGATGCTCCACTCCTCTAGCACCACCTGGCTGGGGCTCGCCTCTGCTCCCCACACGAGCACGGTGCGCAGCGCCTCCTGGCGCCTGAACACCTCCTCCAGCGCCTCGCGCAGCACGCCCAGCTCAAGCGAGCCCGAGACGCGCCAGGCGAGCGCCGCGTTGTAGGTCACGCTCCCCGGCGTGAGCTGGTCGAAGAACAGCAGCTGCTGCTGGGGAAAGGACAGTGGATGGGCTCCGGCGGCTGCGCTTGCGGTGGGCGCCACAGAGCTACCAGCGTCCACGTGCGGTGGTGTCGGTTCCTGGGAGGACTCCTTGGCGACTGCAGGCGCGCCCTTCGCGGCGTCAAGCACCGCCGCGAACTCCCTGAGTGTGGGCTGCTCAAACAGCGCCCTGACCGAGATCTCGATCTCACAGCGCTTGCGCACCTGGGTGACGACGCGGGCAGCGAGCAGCGAGTGCCCACCCAGGTTGAAGAAGTTGTCCTCGACCCCCACCAGATCGATCGCGAGGATGTCCTGCCACACCTCGGCAACGATCTGCTCGGTCTCTGTCTGCGCCTGCAGCGAGTCGGTGGGCGCCTGCAGCACCCAGCTCGGCGCGGGCAGCGCACGCCGGTCGATCTTGCCGTTGCGAGTCAGGGGTATACGCTCGAGCATGCTCAGCGCGCTCGGCACCATGTAGCTCGGCAGCCGCTGCGCCAGGTGTGCCATCAGCCCGTCCCGCAGATCCTCGCCGCCGCTGTCTGCGACCACGTAGGCCACCAGTCGCATGTCGCCGAGTGAGACCTCGAGCGCAACCGCCGCACAGTCGCTGACGCCTGGGTACTCACGGACCGTACCCTCGATCTCGCCGAGCTCGATCCGAAAGCCACGGATCTTGACCTGGTCGTCTGCCCGCCCCCGGAACTCAAGCTCGCCATCGGCACGCCGAGCCGCCACGTCACCGGTTCGATACAGCCGCCCGGACCCGAACGGGTTCTCGACAAATCGTTCGCGGGTCAGCTCTGCCCGGTTCAGGTAGCCGCGCGCGACCCCGGCACCCCCCACGTAGAGCTCGCCGGCGACACCGGCGGGCAGCGGTGCGCCCTTTCCGTCCAGCACGTACACGCTCAAATCCGGGATCGGCACGCCGACGGGGCTCGCCTCGCGCTCGCAGTCGGCTGCGCTCAGCGGGCGGTAGGTGACGTGCACGGTCGTCTCGGTGATCCCGTACATGTTCACGAGCATCGGCCCGTTCTCGCCGTGGCGCCCAAACCAGGGACGTAGCGCGGACGGCCGCAGAGCCTCGCCACCGAACACCACGAAACGCAGCTTCAGCTCGCCGGTGTGTCGCAGCAGCTCATCCTGCACCGCGGTGAACAGGCTCGGCGTGGCGTTGAGCACCGTGACGCCGCGCGCTGCAAGCAGCTCGGCGAGCGCCTGGGGCGAGCGGGTCGTCCAGACCGGCGAGATCACGAGCTGGCCTCCGTGGGCGAGCGCGCCCCAGAACTCCCAGACGCTGAAGTCAAACGCGTAGGAGTGAAGCAGCACCCAGACGTCGCTTGGGCCGAAGCCGAACCACTCCTCGGTGGCGCTGAACAGCCGCGCGATCTGGCGGTGCTCGACCTGCACGCCCTTCGGCCGACCGGTCGATCCCGAGGTGTAGATCACGTAGGCGAGGTTCTCCTCCGTCACCGCGGTGGCCGGGTTCGCGCCGCTCAACGCCTCCAGCTCGGCCGCGTCACGATCGAGACAGATGCTCGTGACCTCGATGTCACCGAGACGCTCGAGCAACCGCGCTTCGGTGACGACCAGCCCGGCGCCCGCGTCGGCGATCACGAAATCAAGGCGCTCCTGTGGATGCTCGGGGTCAAGCGGCAGGTATCCCGCTCCGGCCTTGAGCACGCCGAGGATCGCGACCGCAAGCTCGAGCGAGGGCTCAAGGAACAGCGCCACGAGCGTCTCCGGTGCGGCGCCGAGCGCGATCAGCCTGTGAGCCACCCTGTTGGCGCGCTCGTTGAGCTCGGCGTAGGTGAGCGAGCGATCCTCAAAGCTCACGGCCACCGCCTGCGGGGCCTCCGCCGCACAGCGCTCGAAGGCTTCGTGCATGCACTGCACCGGGTAGTCGCGGGAGCTCTGATGCCCGGCCACGATCGCCTGCTCGCGTTCGGCTGGGTCGAGCAGTGAAAGCTCCTCGATGGATCTGCGCGGCTCGGCGAGCGCCGCCTCGAGCAGCCGCACGTAGCGGTAACTCATCCGCTCGATCGTCTGCGCGTCGAACAGGTCGCTGCTGTACTCCCACGCCAGCTCGAGCCCACCGTCGGGCTCCTCCTCGATGAACAGCGTCAGGTCGAAGCGGGACGTCGTCGGGGCGGCATCGTAGGGCTCGGCCTCCTTTAGCCCGAGGCTCGCCAGCGGCACGTGGGCGCAGAACGCCTGGAACAGCGGGTGGCGGCTGAGGTCACGTTCGAGCGGCAGGCGCGCCACGATCTCCTGCAGCGGCACCTGCTGGTGGGCGATCGCCCAGAGCACGGTCTCGCGAACGCGGGCGACGAGCTCGGCAAAGCCCGGGTCACCGGAGAGGTCACCGCGCAGCGCAACCGTGTTCGCCAACAGGCCGACGCTTCCCGCCAGCTCCGGCGTTTCGCGGCCGGCCGTGGTCGCACCGATCACGATGTCCTGCTCGGCGCCGTGGCGATGAAGCAGCAGGAAGTAGGCCGCCAGCAGCGTCATGAACGGTGTCGCCTTCGTTGCCTTGGAAAACCTTCGAACCGCGGCCACCGTGTCGGTGGCGAGGGGCATCCGGTAGGTGGCGCCGCGGTAGCTGGGAACCGCAGGATGCGGGCGGTCGCTCGCCAGCTCGAGCGCCTCCGGGGCGCCCGCTAGGCACTCCAACCACGGCGCGGTCAGCTCATCCATCCCCTGGGCTTCAAGCGCTGCACGCTGGGTGCGCGCGAACTGCTCGTATTGAGCCGGCGGCGCGCCGAGCAAGGGCTGCTCGCCGCGGCAATGGGCGTCGTAGAGTGCACCGAGCTCGCTCATCAGCACAGCCTGTGAGCAGCCGTCGCAGATGATGTGGTGAAAGACCAGCTCCAGCACGTGCTCCTCCTCGGCGAGGCGCACGAGCGCGGCGCGCATCAGTGGTCCACGCTCGAGGTCAAACGAGCGGCTGGCAAGCTCCGCGATGAACCGCTGGGCCTCTTGCTCGGGAACTTCCGAGCCGCGCAGGTCGAGCAGCTCGAGCATGACATCGCCATCCGCTGCGCTCACGGCTACGGCCTGTCCGTGCTCGGTGGTGAAGGTCGTTCTCAGAGCCTCGTGGCGTGAGAGCAGGTCGCGCAGCGCGCGCTGCATCGCGTCGGCGTCGAGCCCGCCGTGCAGGCGTGCCCCGATCGGCATGTTGTACGCCGCGGTTGAGCCTCCCAACTGCTCCAGGAACCAGAGCCGCTCCTGGGCGAAACTCAGGCGGGCGTGTGCAGCGGGCGCATCTTCGCGAGCGGGCGCAGGCGCCTGCTGGGGGTCCTCCTGCCCGCGCGCCACAGCGATCGCGAGCGCGGCGACGGTCGGCCCTTCGAGGAAGTCGACGAAGTCGACGGGCACGCCGGTGCGCTCCTCAACGGCCGCGAGCATCGACACGGCGGCGAGCGAGTCGCCTCCGAGCTCGAAGAAGTCCGTGTCGTGGTCGAGCGCCTCAAGGCCGAGCACCTCGCCCCAGACGGCCGCGATCCTTGCGGCGATCGGATCATCGGGCGCGAGACTCGCGCCACCCCCATCCTGCTGAAGTCCGGCCACGAACCGATGCTATCGCGTCGCCGCTATCCTCAATGGATAGGGATCAAGCCGCCAGGGAAGGCAGCGGGCCGATGAACGGAACTGCTCGAGAAGAAGCCAATCGGCCTCCAATCCGGGCTCTTGTAGCCGACGGGCGCTTTCAGGAAGCGTGGCAGCTCGTGCGCCCAGAGCTCCTCGCCGGAGAGCAAACAGCCGCTTGGAACGTCGCGCGCAACGTTCTACGCGCGGGCCGTGAGGCCGGCTGGGCTCCGTCCAGCCGGCGCAATCTCCGCCTCGCCGTGCTCTGTAGCTACGAGGGGGGAGAGCTCTCTGAGCATCTGCGCATCGCCTGCGCGGCGTTCGGGATCGAGGCGGAGCTGTACCTCGCGCCATACGGGCAGCTCGAGCAGGAGCTGCTCGGCGAGGGCTCCGGGCTCGCGGAGTTTGCCCCGAGCCATGTTTTGATCGCACCGACGAGCGCCGATCTCGGCTTCCCCGAGCTCGCCGCAGACGCTGAGGCAGCGCTCTCAGAGGCGCTGCAGCGTTGGCTGACGCTCTGGGGGCTGATTCGTCGCGGGCACGGTGCGCGGGTGATCCAGCACTCGTTTGTCGTACCCGATGAGACCTCCCTCGGTCACCTCGCTCTGCGCACGCCGGCGAGCCGGCCCTCGCTGGTGCGCGAGCTGAACCGCCGTCTGGCAGAGGCGGCCGGCAGCGAGGTCCTGCTGGTTGACTGTGAGCGTCTTGCGGCGCGGGTCGGCAAGCGCTCCTGGATCGATCCTCGGCTCTGGTACAGGACACGCCAGCCGCTTGCGCACGATGCGCTGGGGTTGCTCGCCCGCGAGACTGCGGCTGTCCTCGCGGGCGATCTCGGCCTGGCGGCGCGGTGCCTCGTGCTCGATCTCGACAACACGCTGTGGGGCGGCGTTGTGGGCGAGGACGGTCTGGAGGGCATCGTGATCGGCGAAGGAGCCGACGGGGAGGCCTACACGGCCTTTCAGGAGTATGTCGGCGCGCTGCGCAGCCGCGGCATCATCCTCGCGGTCGCCTCAAAGAACGACCTCGACGCCGCATCCCAGCCTTTTAGCGAGAGGCCCGAGATGCAGCTCAAGCTCGAGGACTTCGCGGTGTTCCTCGCCGACTGGAGGCGCAAGCCCGAGCAGATCACCGAGATCGCCGTCACGCTCGGGATCGGCCTCGACGCGATCGTGTTCGCCGACGACAACCCGGCCGAGTGCGCCGAGGTCGCGGCCGCACTGCCCGAGGTCGAGACGATCTGCCTTGACGTGCCGCCATCGGAGCGCGTGCGCACCCTCGCGCGAAGCCTGCGCTTTGAGATCTCCGCGCTTTCACTGGAGGATGAGCAGCGCCAGCGCTCGTACGCCGCGCGTGCCGACGCGGCAAAGCTTCAGGCCGGCGCTGCTTCCTTGGAGGATTTCTGGCGCTCCCTGGAGATGCGCGCAAAGGTTCGTGTCGTGGACGCGGGCTCTCTGGAGCGCGCCGCGCAGCTGGTCCAGAAGACCAACCAGTTCAACCTCACCCTGCGCCGGCATACGCGCGAGGAGGTCGAGCGCATCGCGGCCGACCCGGCGAGCATCTGCCGCACCCTGGAGCTCGAGGATCGCTACGCCAACCACGGGATGATTGGCCTCGCAATCGTGGTTCGGAGCGAGGTGGATGAGGGGCTGGCGTTGATCGATACGCTGCTGATGAGCTGCCGGGTGATCGGGCGATCGGCGGAGGCACACCTGCTCGCGCACCTGAGCAGCGCAGCTCTCGAGCAGGGCTTCAGGCGCATGCGCGGTTTCTATGTGCCCGGCCCGCGCAACGCGCTCGTCGCCGAGGTCTACCCGCGGCTCGGATTCGCCCCGTGTGAGCAGGATGGCTGCTGGGAGTACGACCTCACGCTCGGCGGACCGATCCAGAGCAGCTATATATCCGACGCGCAATGATCGCCGACGAGCAGTTTGAGCAGGAGTTCCAGGCCGTCTTTGAGGATGTCTTCGGCTGGGGTCTGCAGTTCGGCGAGGAGGACGGACCCGCGACGCTCGAGGAGTGGGACTCACTCGCCCAGATTCGGCTCGTGCACGAACTCGAGAGTCGCTTCGGCGTGCGCCTTCCGGACACTGCGCTGCTGGAGGAGCAGAGCGTGGGATCCCTCCGGGCGCTGGTGCTAGAGCATGCGCCCTGAGCGTGAGCTGAGCTTCACAAACGAGGACCTCGAGCTGTTCGCCGCGGCAAGCGGCGACCGCAACCCGCTGCACCTGGACCCCGAGTTTGCCGCCGGGACCGCGTTTGGCACGACGATTGCCCACGGCGCGCTGAGCGCGGTCGCGATGCTCGGAGCGCTTCCTGAGCAGGCGCTTTCGCAGGTGCGCTCGCTGCGGATCTCCTTCTCCGGCGCGCTGCTGCGGGGCAGCGGTGCGAGAATCAGCGCCGCAGCGCTGGAGCGCGAACCCGACGCCTGGGAGGTGCGGCTGAGCGCCAGGGGCAAGACGCTCGCGCGGCTGCTCGCACGAGCGTGCGTGGAGCCGCTCGATCCGCCGGAGTGTTCCTCCTCTGCGCCGATGCGTACGGTGCCGGCGCAGCCCTCCGCCTCAGATCTGCAGGCCGGGCACACGTTTGGCGGGGAGTACGTGACCGGCGCTGAGCTCGACGCGCTCGCGCGACGCTTTGATGTCGGCGCGCTGGACCGCCGCCTGCTCGAGGGTCTGGCGTGGGCCAGCTACGTGGTGGGGATGGAGCTACCGGGCCTCTACTCGCTACTCGCCGGGATCACGCTCACGGTGGCGGAGGGGAGCGAGCGCGGCGAGCCCGGCCACGCGCTGCTCGTGCGCGACCACGATGCGCGCACCGGACAGCTCACGATCGATGGCGCGCTGAGCACAGCGAGCGGTCGGGTGCTGACGAGGATCCATTGCTTTGCGCTCGCGCGCGCTGAGTCTCCCGAGCCCGCGCTGCTCGGGATCGGCAGTGCGCCGCAGCGCGATCGCGGCGCGGTGCTCGTCGCCGGCGCCAGCCGGGGCTTTGGTGCCTGCCTCACGCTCGCCCTACTGGCCCTCGGCTACGAGGTTCACGGCGCCTACGCAAGCTCGCCCCGTCGTGCTGAGGAGCTCGCGCGCCTCGCCGGCGAGCACGCCGAGCGCCTGCACCTTGCACGGGTTGACCTGCGCGACCCCGATGGGATGACCTCGCTCGCCGAGGCGGTCCAGGCGCGTGGAGCTCCGCTGCAAGGTCTCGTCCTCAACGCCGCGCCGCCGCCGCTACCGATGGGCCTCACTGCGCAGTCCGCAACCGAGCTCGCCGACTACGTCGACACCAGCCTGCGTCTCGTCGCGGTCCCGCTCGGGGCGATGCTGGCGCTGCTTGAGGAGCAGCGCGGGTGGGTCCTGTTCTGCTCATCGGAGGCGCTCCGCGCCCCGCCGCGTGACTGGCCTCAATATGTGAGCGCGAAGGCCGCCCTGGAGGGGCTCGCGGGGTGGCTTGCGAGCACCAGGCCGCGCCTGCGCACGGTGATCGTGCGCCCGCCGAAGATGCGAACCGCGATGAGCGCAACACCCAGCGGCCGGATCGGCGCCGCCTCGCCTGAGGAGATCGCGCGCTGGACCGCCGAGCAGCTTGCCGGCGATGGGCTCCGAGCCGGCCTGAGCATGCTCGAGCCCCCGACGCTCGAGGTTGCGCCGGCATGAGACGCGTCGATTGGGACGGGCTGAACGAGTTCAGCGACACCTACACCTGCTACAGCGCCGCGATCGCTGCCTGGGTCGCGCACGACCACGACGATTGGCCCTCGCGCGTGAACCCCGGGCTGGCGCTCACCGTGCTCAGCGCCGGCGATGGACTGTTCGGGTTCGTGCACTTCCCGCCCACCCTGCGCGCGGAGCTGGGACTGGTGCGCAGGCAGGCCGACGTTGCAGCGGCCGAGGCAGAGGTGCTCGAGGAGCTCGCCCGCAGCGGACAGGTGATCGTCGCCGGCGACGGCTTTCGGCTGCCGTGGCACGTCGCGCACGGCCGGCGTCATGTGCCGCACTGGTATGTGCTGAGCGGAGCGCCCGATCGGCTGGAGGTGATCGATCCGTTCGCGTGTCGTAACGAGCTGGGCGTGCAGGAGTCGACACGCGTTAAGCTCGCGCGTGCGGACCTACCCGAGCTGCTCGTCGGGCTCGGAGGCGGGGATCCGGTGCTCGAGCTGCGAGAGCGCCTGGCACTGGGGGATGATCTTCAACCCCAGAGCGGTACTTGCCGTTGGTTTGTGCACGATGAGGTCACCGACAGCCGCGCACCGCAGGGCGCCGAGCGCGATCAGGGCGTGCGCGAGCTGGCCCGTCACTTTCGCGCCCACGGACAGGAGCGCGAGGCCTATGCGCAGGCGGATGACATCTGGTCGATCGCCCGCCATCGCGCCTTCCTCGCCCGCCATGGGGCGCGCGTCGCAACGCAGCGCGCCGACGCGGAGCTCGCCAGCTGGGTGCAGGAGCACGCCGAGACGCTGGCCAAGCGCTGGAGCCACATGGCCCCGCTGCTGATGCAGGCCACGCTCTCGCTCGGAGCCGGCCGTAGTGCCTCGGCGAGCGTTCCCGACGCGTTGGATGAGCTTGCCGCCCGCGAGCAAGAGGCTTCGCAGGCATTTCCAAAAGGCCTGGACGTGGGTAGCATCTGACGAAGCGGGGGCCGCCAACGGAATGGTGGCTCAGACGGGGCAAGTGTCAAGGAGATCGTTTCCATGCAGGAGACAAAGACCGAGGCAGTCGGCTTCAGGCTGTCGCCTCAGCAGGAGCAGCTGCTCGTATCGGTAGGGACCACCCAGGCCACCCAGTGCGCCGTGCTGCTCGACGGCCCGGTGGATCTGGACAGGCTGCGCGGAGCACTCGCGGACGCAACGGCGCGTCACGAGATCTTGCGGACCACGTTCGTGCAACCCGCAGGTATGCGCATGCCCCAGCAGGTGATCGCGACGGAGTCCTCATCCGCCTGGCTGCTCGAGGAGGAGCCGAGCGCCGCCGGCCTCACCGGTGGCGGCGAGGAGCTCAGGAAGCTGCTTGCGCGCGAGGCCAAGCGCGAGTTCGACCTCCAGAGTGGCCCGCTCGTGCGGGTGCTCGTGGCCGGCGCCGCCGAGGAGTCCGCGCTGCTGGTGCTGAGCTCGTGTGCCGCCTGTGCCGACGCCTCCTCTCTGTTGCTGTTGCTCGGAGAGCTGTGCGCGTCATATGGCGTGTCCGAGCTCAGCGAGGAACCCGTTCAGTACGCCGACTACGCCGAGTGGCGCCACGAGCTGATCGCCGATGAGGAGTCTGCGGTGCAAGACGGCCTTGCGTTCTGGCGCGAGGCCGGTGCCGACCGGCCGAGCGCTCCACGGGTTCTGTTCGCGCTGCGCGATCAGCCGAGCTCGGGGCAGCGCGCCTTCGCCGCGCTTGACCTTCGCGAGATCGACCTTGCCCAGCTGCAGCGTGGCGCGGTAGCAGCGGGCGTCACCGTCGCCGCATTCCTCGAGGCGAGCTGGCATGCGCTCGTTGCGCACATGTCGGGGGCATCAGAGCTTGTGCTCGCGGGCTGGAGCGAAGGCCGCATGCAGCCCGACCTGGACCGCACGATCGGCCCCTATGAACAGCCGACACCGATCCACTCGCGCTTCCAGGAGACGACCACGTTCGCGGAGATCCTCGACCAGGTGCGCCGTTCCCGCGCGCTCGCTGAGCGCTGGCAGGACTGCGGCGATGGCACGGACCTCACCGCGCTCGCCGGGCAGGCTGCGGCCGGCTGGTCATTCCATACTGTCGGCCCGCTCAGCGCGCCGGCGCGGGCGATCCTCGCGCTGCGCATCGCGCCCGCAGGGGCCCCGTTGCTGCTCGCGCTGCGCGCCGGCGAGCTCGGGCTCGCAGGCGAGCTCAGCTACGACCCGGTCGCGGTCTCAGCCGAGGACGCAAACGAGCTCGCCGAGCGCTTTGTGACGGTTCTGCACAGCGCGCTCGCCGATCCATCGACGCCCGCGGGGCAGCTACTCCCGATCGACTCCCAAGAGCGCGATCGGCTGCTATCGGCCTCGAGCGCCCCGGCGTCGTCCGCCCCGCAGACATCCGTGCACGAGCGCTTCGGAGAGCAGGCAAAGCTCACGCCCGAGCGCCCCGCTGTGATCGGCGCCGCACAGACGCTGAGCTACGCGGAGCTCGACGCGGCGGCCAACCGGCTCGCCAACCACCTCCAGCAGCTGGGCTCGCAGAGCGAGCACCCGGTCGGGCTGTGCATGGAGCGCACCCCGGCGATGCTCGTGGCGCTGCTGGCGATCCTCAAGACAGGAAGCGCCTACGTGCCGCTCAACCACGAGCACCCCGCGGCGCGCCTCTCCCATCAGCTGCGCGATACCGGCGCACGCATGCTCGTCACCGAAGATCATCTGCTCGCCGATCTGCCCGAGCTCGGGCAGATCGCCGTGTGCGTCGATCGCGACAGCGAGGCGATCGCCGGCAACGCCTCGACAAGCCCCGGGTGCCAGGTGGCCTCGGAGGATCTCGCCTACGTGATGTACACGTCGGGTTCCACGGGGACGCCGAAGGGTGTGGCCGTGACCCACGCAAACCTCGCCGGCTACGCGAGCTCGATCGCCGCGCGCCTTTTCTCTGATGAGGATCCCGCCGGCGTGGTCTTCGGCGTAGCCTCGGCGATCAGCACCGATCTCGGCAACACCTCGATCTTCACCCCCCTGGTGTCCGGGGGCACGATCCGGCTGATCGGAGCCGAGGCCGCGATGGACGGCGAGCTGCTGGCCGCCGAGCTGCAGGGCGCGCCGCTGGACGTCCTGAAGATCGCACCGTCGCACCTGCGCGCGCTGATCGCGAGCAACGCGCCCGGCGTGCTTCCGCGGCGCTGGTTGGTGCTCGGCGGCGAAGCGCTCTCCTGGGAGCTCGTGGAGCAGGTCCGCGCGCAAGCCCCCGGCTGCCGGATCCTCAACCACTATGGCCCGACCGAGACGACCGTGGGATGCACCACCTACCTGGTCGATGACCAGTGCCGCCCGGACTCACTCACCGTGCCGATCGGCTTCCCGCTCGTGGGCGCGCGCGCCCACGTACTCGACCGCCGTCTGGAGCCGGTGCCGATCGGGGTTCCCGGCGAGCTCTGCATCGCCGGTGGCGGGGTCGCCCGCGGCTACCTGGCCGCCGAGGCGGGCGGTCCGTTTACGAGCGATCCCTTCGCTGAGGAGAGCGACGCGAGGATGTATCGCACCGGTGACCGTGTCAGGCGTCTGCGCGACGGCGCGATTGAGTTTCTCGGCCGACTCGACGACCAGGTCAAGATCCGCGGCTACAGGATCGAACCGGGCGAGATCGAGGCGAGCCTGCTGAGCCACGCCGCGATCCACCAGGTGGCCGTCTGCGCGGAGGACGACGAACGCGGAGGGCTTCGTCTCGCCGCCTACATGGTCGCGCCCGAGCCGCCCGCCGTAAAGGAGCTGCGCGCGTTTCTCGGCGAGCGTCTGCCCGAGCACATGATCCCCTCGGCCTTCAGGACCGTGGAGGCGTTGCCGCTCAGCGCCAGCGGCAAGATCGACCGTCGGGCCTTGGCGGGCATCGCCGAGGTGCAGGCCAGGCGCGAGGCGGAGTATGTCGCGCCGCGCGATGAGGTCGAGCAGCAGATCGCAGAAATCTGGGGCGAGATGCTCGGGGTCGCGCGTGTCGGTGCACTTGACGACTTCTTCGCGCTCGGCGGCCACTCGCTGCTCGCCACGCAAGCGACGATGCGAATCCGTCGCCTCTATGGCGAGATCCCGCTACGCGCGCTGCTTGCCGCCCCTACCGTTGCCGCCCTCGCCGAGGTGATCCGCGCGACGGGCACCCCTGGTGCCGGCGACGGAGGTCAGTGACCGGTAGCGAAGCGCTATCCCCGGCGAAGCGCGCCCTGCTCGAGCGCGCGCTTCTGCAGCGCCGTGACTCCAGCGCCGGGGCCGTCGCGATCCCAAAGCGGCCGCAACCGGGTCCGGTGCCCCTGTCCTTCGCCCAGCAGCGGATGTGGTTCCTCGAGCAATGGGAGCCTGGCGCCCCGACCTTCAACGGCGCGCGCGCGCTGCGACTGCGGGGCGCGCTCGACCGGGCCGCGCTCGAGCGCGCGCTGCACACGGTGATCGAGCGGCACGAGAGCCTTCGCACCGTGATCGTTCCGGGCGCGGAACCGCTCCAGAGGACCCTCGAGGAGTGGTCTTTTGAGCTGCCGGTCCTGCCAGGCCCAGACGGCGACTCCCCCGAGCAGCTCGACGATCTGCTCAGCACGCTCTCGCGCGAGCCGTTCGATCTCACGACCGACCTGATGCTGCGCGCCACGCTCGTGGCGCTTGGGCCCGAGGAGCACGTCCTGCTGCTGAGAATGCATCACATCGCAGCCGATGCGCACTCCGACGGGGTCCTGTTCGCTGAGCTCGCGGAGTGCTACGCGGCCGATCTCGAGGGCCGCGAGGCGAGCCTGGCAACGTTGCCGATCCAGTACGCCGACTACGCGGTATGGCAGCGCGAGCGTCTGCAGGGAGCCCTGCTGCAGGAGCTTCGCTCCTACTGGGCGCGCACGCTCGATGGAGCACCGGAGCTGCTGCGACTGCCGACCGACCGTCCGCGACAGCCCGTGCAAAACCACGACGGGGCGCATCACCGGATTGCCCTGGAGCGAAGCATCGCCGACGCCCTGCTGGCGCTCGGACGCGAGGAGGGGACGACCTTCTTCATCACGATGCTGGCGGTCTTCACAACGATGCTCTACCGGCTCTCGGGCGAGGAGCACATCGTGATCGGCAGCCCGATCGCGAACCGCAACAACCTCGAGCTCCAGGGCCTGATCGGTTTCTTCACGAACACGATCGCGCTGCGGACATGGATGGGTGGCAACCCTTCCTTTCGGGAGGTCATGCAACGCGCGCGTACGAGCGCGCTGGGTGCCTACGCTCACCAGGACCTGCCGTTTGAGAAGGTGGTCGAGACCGTGGCCCCGAAGCGTGACCCGGGTCACAACCCGCTGTTCCAGGTGAACTTCCGCGCGCAGGCAAGCGAACGCCCGGCGCTCGCCCTGAGCGGCGTGGAGGTCGAGCCGATCGCCGTGGACATCGGCTTCTCGCGCTTCGATTTTGCGCTCGAGCTGGAGCTTGGCAGCGAGACGCTCGGAGGCTACTTCGAGTACGACAGGGATCTGTTCGATCACGCGACCGTCGTTGGCTTTGAGGCAAACCTACGCGTGCTGCTCGAGCAGCTCGTGGCAGATCCCGATGCTCCGATCCTGACCCTGGGAGGCGCCCCCAAACCACGCAAAGTTGCGGGGCGCTCGATCCGGCGTCGCTGAGAGCACAGGCGCGACCAACGAGTAGAATCCAACAATCCGAACCTTACGGACCAGTTGGCGCTATGCTTCTCTCGTCTGCTCAAGCAGCGCCCACCGTGGGGTCACGCAAGAGGCTGTGCAACCGGCCGTATCCCTCCCATTTCGCTCGACTTTTTGGCCGATTACAGTACGATTTGGGTAAGGATTCTTAGGCTTCGCGCGGTCACTCCGCAAGAAAATACATGGGGGTAGCGTGCTTCGTGGACAACGGAATGTCAGATAGCACTGCAGACAGCTTTCAAATCTCGCCTCAGCAAGAGCAGCTCTGGGCTGGCGAGCCCGAGGGTCCCTCGGCGCGTATCCAGGCCGTGCTCATGTGCCGCGGCGAGCTCGCGTCGGTCAAGCTCGCAGATGCTCTCCGGGCGGTCGTGGGCCGGCATGAGAGCCTGCGCACGACCTTCGCGCCGCAGGCCGGCCTGCGCTTCCCGCTGCAGCAGATCAACGCTCTGCTTGAGCCGCGGATAGAAACGCTGGAGCTCGCGACGCTCGCCGCCGAGCAGCGCTCGCAGCGAGTTGCCGATGCTCGCCGCTCGGAGCTGTTGGCCCCCTTTGATCTCAAGCATGGACCGCTCGTGCGTGCTGTCCTCGTGGTCGAGGGCGAGCAGGCCCTGCGGTTGATCCTCACAATCTCGGCGCTATGCGCCGACCACGCTTCCACGGCGCTCCTGCTGGGAGAGCTCGCCACCCATCTGGCGGGCGGAGAGCTGATCGAAGACCCGCTTCAGTATGCGGATTTCTCAGCCTGGCAGCACGAACTCAGCGACTCAGAGGAGAGCGAGGCACGCTCAGCACGTACCTTCTGGCGGGAGCTCGGGCCCGTGGGCTCGCCTGAGCTGCCGTTCACCGGCTCGGTCTCCAAGGACGCGCCACAAGAGCTCTCGGTGCCAATCGAGGAGGCGCTCGCACAAGAGCTGGCAGCGCAGGCCAGCCGCTACGGAACCACCTCCGCGGCGTTGGCGCACGCCGCCTGGCACGCGGTGCTGGGACGCTTCAGCGCCCAGGAGAGCACCACGGTCGCTTTCCTCGCGGGCGAGCGGCGTCATCCCGATCTCGAGGGCTCGATCGGCGCCTTTGCACGGGCAGTGCCTGTACAGGCCCGCGTCGGCGCCACGCGGGCCTTCGCCGAGGTCCTAGCCGAGGTCGATCGCGCACGCGGCGAGGCGCTCGTCAACCAGGACTATGCGCCGGCGGAGACGACATCGCTCGAGATCGCCTTTGCCGAGTACCCCGCGCACCTGGATCAGCCCGAGGGACTGCAGCTGAGCCTCAAGCGGATCATCTGCACGGGACCAGAGCGACGGCTGATCGCGATGTGTGGATCCGACGGCGAGCGGCTCACGCTGAGCCTCGTGTTCGACCCCGCGCGCTACCCGCACACGACCGTCAGCGGCCTCGCCGAGGGCCTCGCGCGGATGCTCAAAGCCCTCGCCGGCGACCCCGGCGTTGCGCTCGGGGACGTGCAGCTGCTGAGCGACGATGAACGCCGGCGGATCCTACACGCGTTCAACGACACCGCTGCGGAGCTGCCCGCAGAGCGTGTCCACGAACTGATCGCCCACCACGCGCTCACGACGCCGGAGCGAGTAGCTGTGCTCGACGGTCCACGCTCGATCACCTACGGGGAGCTCAACGCGCGCGCGAACCAGCTCGCGCACCGCCTGCGTGGCTGTGGCGTCGGGCCGGGAGTCGCCGTCGGGCTGTGCACGGATCGCTCGATCGAGATGGTGGTTGCGCTCGCGGGCATCCTGAAAGCGGGAGGAGCCTACGTGCCCCTTCGCTACGAGCACCCCCCAGCCCGCCTGGGCCACCAGCTCGAGACGACGGGCGCGAAGGTGCTCGTCACCCAGGAGCCGCTGCTTGGCCGCCTGCCGGAGCCAGCGGGCGAGGTCATCTGCCTTGACCGGGATCGCGATGCCCTCGGGCGCGAGCCATCCGAGGCTCCTGAGGTCGACCTTGCTGCTGAGGATCTCGCCTACGTGATCTTCACGTCGGGCTCGACCGGCGCACCGAAGGGCGTCTCGGTGACGCACGCCAACCTGACCAATTACGCCGCCGACATCGTCCGACGCCTGGGCGCCGATCGCGAGCAGCTGTCGTTCGGGCTCGTGACCTCGGTCTCCACAGATCTGGGCAACACCTCGGTGTTCGGCGCGCTGTGCTCGGGGGGCACGCTCGTGCTCGTCAGCCCCGATGCGGCGACGGACCCGGGCGCGTTCGCAAGCCTCCTCGAGGCGACGCCCTTGGACGTGCTGAAGATCACCCCATCGCACATCGGTGCGCTGCTGAGAGCCGGTGACCCGCGGGTGCTCCCCAGGCGCTGGCTGCTCGTGGGCGGTGAGCGTGCCGGCTGGGACCTCGTGGATCGTGTGCGAGCGCTCTCCAGCTGCGCGATCCTCAACCACTACGGCCCGACTGAGACGACGATCGGCTCCTGCACGTTCCTCGTCGGCGAGGGCCCGGGCGAATATGCCCCCGCCAGCGTCCCGATCGGACGGCCGATCTCAAACACCTCCTGCTATGTGCTCGACGATGGCCGACGCCTGACACCCGTGGGGGTCCCGGGGAGGTTGTTCATCTCGGGCGCCGGCGTCGCGCGCGGCTATGTGGGCGAGCCGGAGCTGACCGCCGAGCGATTCTCCGCTGACCCGTTCACGCCGGACGGCGGGGCCCAGATGTATGACACGGGAGACCTGGTGCGCTGGCTTCCCGACGGCACGCTCGAGTTCCTGGGCCGTGTTGACGAGCAGCTGAAGATCCGCGGCTACCGCGTCGAGCCGGCAGAGATAGAGGCGGCGTTGCGCTCACATTCCCAGGTGCGCGAGGCCGTCACGGTCACGCAGGCGAGCGCCACGGGAGATCTGCGACTGCTCGCCTACTGCACGACCGACGGTGCGCTCGAGCCCGACCAGCTGCGCGCGCATCTCGCCGGATGGCTGCCCGAGTTCATGCTGCCTGCGGCGATCGTGATCGTCGCTGAGATGCCCCGCACGCCGAGCGGGAAGATCGACAAGCTTACGCTGCCCGATCCCGATCTCGCGAGCACGCCAAGCGCGGCGTACATCGCGCCGCGGACTCCGCTGGAGGAGGCTGTGGCCGCAATCTGGGCGCAGGTTCTGGGCCTCCCGCAGGTCGGCGTCGAGGACGACTTCTTCGCGCTCGGGGGCCACTCGCTGCTCGCGACACAGGTCGTCGCGCAGGTGCGCAGCGACTTCGCGGTCGACCTGCCGCTGCACAGCCTGTTCACCTGTCCGACGATCGCAAGCCTCGCGAGTGAGATCGTGCGCATGATGGGCGACTCCGAGGTGGACGAGACGGCGAAGCTGATGGCCGAGCTTGAAGACATGTCCGACGAGGAGGCCCAACGGCTGCTGGCGCAGGACGTGCCGCCCGAGACCGGGCGCCACTAATGCATGTGGCGGGGCACGTAGCCGGCGCTGATGCTCCGATGAGCGCTCGGGAGCTCGACGACGGCCCCAGGCCGCTTTCGAGCCCGCAGGAGCGCCTGTTCCTGCTCGACCAGATCATGCCGGGTCTGGCCGCCTACAACGTGCCGACGCTCGTGCGCCTCAGCACGACGCTCGAAGAGAGCCTGCTGCGCTCCGCGCTGAACGTGATCGTCTCGCGCCACGAGATCCTACGCACGCGTATCCGCCTGATCGATGGCGTGCCGGCTCAGGAGGTCACACCCGCCGCGGAGCTCGAGCTGAGCGTGACCGACCTGCGCTCCCACCCACAGGCCGAGCGCGAGCAAGAGGCCCAGCGTGTGCTCGGCGAGCTCGCCTGCCGCAGCTTTGACCTGGCGGGGGACGTGCTGCTGCGCGCCGCCCTCGTCCACATGGCAGAGGACGAAGACCTGCTGCTGATCGTCTTTCACCACGTAGCCTCTGACCATGCCTCAAGCGGGCTGTTGTTCGCTGAGCTCGATCAGCTCTACTGCGCGCTGCGCGATGGCAGCGAACCCTCGCTCCCCGAGCTCCCGATCCAATACGGCGACTTCTCGCGGTGGCAACGTGAGCGTCTCGCCGGGCCATATCTGGATGAGATGGTCGAGTATTGGAGCGAGCGCCTCGCCGGCGCCCCCGCACGCCTTGAGCTACCGAGTGACCGGGCGCGCCCGAGCGTGCAGAGCCACAGCGGACGGCTCTGCGAGTTCGAGCTCACACCCGCACAGGCAAACCCCTTGCGCGAGCTCGCGCGCAGCCAGGGAGCGTCCTTGTTCATGGTGCTGCTGGCGGCGTTCAAGGTGCTCATCCATCGTCAGACGGGGGTTGAGGACATCGTGCTCGGCAGCCCCGTGTCCGGACGCCAGCATGAGGAGACCGCGTCGCTGCTCGGCTATTTCAGCAACACGCTCGCGCTCCGCACCGACCTCTCCGGAGACCCGACCTTCGCCGCGCTGCTCGAGCGGGTCAAGCAGAGCACGCTCGAGGCTCGGGCCCACGAGGAGCTCCCGTTCGAGAAGCTCGTCGAGGTGCTCAACCCGGACCGCAACCAAAGCCACTCACCCATCTTCCAGGTTCTGCTCGGCTTCGATGTCGCCCAGCAGCAGCCGACGCTGGCCGGCTGCACGCTCGAGCAGCTGCCCGTGCCCGGCTGGCAGTGGTCACGGTTTGACCTCTCGATCATCCTGCGCGAGCGCGAGGACGGCTCGCTGCACGCCCAGCTGGAGTACGCGACCGACCTGTTCGACGAGAGCACGATCGAGCGCCTCATCGGTCACTACAAGACGGTGCTCGCGGCGGTCGCAAGCGGCCCCGAGCAGCGGCTCTCAGAGCTGGCGATCCTGACCGGCGCCGAGCGCGCGAGGATGCTCGTCGACTGGAACGAGACAGCACGCGACTACGACCGCCGGCCCCTGCACGAGCAATTCGCAGCGCAGGCGGCGCGGGCGCCGGAGGCGATCGCGATCGTCTCCGGCGAGGAGCGGATCACCTATGGAGAGCTCGACCGCCGCTCCAGCCAGCTCGCACGCGAGCTGCTCGATCGCGGCATCGGGGAGGGTGCGATCGTCGCGATCTGCCTGGAGCGCTCCATCGATCTGCTCGTGAGCATGCTGGGTGTGCTGCGCGTCGGGGCCGCCTACGTGCCGATCGAGCCGACCTACCCGCCGCAGCGCCAGGAACTGCTGCTCACCGACGCCGGCGCCTCGATGCTGATCACCCAGGAGCGCCACCTCGTGATGATCGCCCCACGCGGTACGGCGGTGCTGTGCATGGACCGCGACCGCGAGCGGCTCGCCGCTCACTCCGACGCCGCGCTTGAGTTCGACGTCGACCCTGAGGCGCTTGCATATGTGATCTACACCTCGGGCTCGACCGGTGAGCCGAAGGGCGTGGAGATACGCCATCGCTCGGTCGCCAACCTGCTCGCCGAGATGCGCGAGCGCCCGGGCATCGGCGAGGGCGACGTGCTCGCAAACCTGACGACGCTCTCCTTCGACCTCTCGGTACCGGACTGGTATCTGCCGCTCACCACTGGCGCTCGTCTGGCGATCATCCCGCGCGAGGCGGCTCTCGACGGCGTTGAGCTCGCCGACTGGCTGACGCGCACCGGTGCGACGATCGTGCAGGCCACCCCGACCAGCTGGCAGATGCTCGTCGATGCCGGCTGGAAGGGCAGCGAGCAGCTGAAGATCGTCTGCGGTGGCGAGGCGCTCCCGCGCAGCCTTGCCGAGGAGCTGCTCGCACGCGGAGCCTCGCTGTGGCACATGTACGGGCCGACCGAGACGACCGTCTGGTCCTCGGTGATCGAGCTGCATCCCGGCGAGGGCGCTCCTGCGCTCGGCGGGCCGATCGCGAACACGAGGCTCTACGTGCTCGACGCCAATCGTCAGCCCGTGCCGATCGGCGTGCCGGGCGAGCTCTACATCGGCGGCGACGGCGTGGCTCGCGGCTACCACGAGCGCCCCGAGCTGACGAGCGAAAAGTTCGTCGCAGACCCGTTCGCCTTCGGCGGCACCGAGCGCCTTTACCGTACCGGCGATCTCGTGCGCTGGCGCGAGGCGGGGACGCTCGAGTTCCTCGGGCGGATCGACCATCAGGTCAAGCTCCGCGGCTTCCGCATCGAGCTCGAGGAGATCGAGGCCGTGCTCGGCACCCACGATGACCTCGCCGCGGCCGTCGTCGTCGTGCGCGAGGACACTCCCGGAGACCGTCGCCTCGTGGCCTACGTGGTGGCCGCGCGGGATCGTGCGCCGGATGAAGAGCAGCTGCGCAGGCTGTTGAAGAGCAAGCTCCCACCGTTCATGGTTCCCTCGACGTTCGTGACCCTCGAGTCGCTGCCGGTGACGCCGAACGGCAAGCTCGATCGAGTCTCGCTGCCTGCGCCCGACGGTGCACGGCCCGAGCTCTCACGCCCGTACGCCGCGGCGCAGAGCCCGATGGAGGAGGCGCTCGCGTCGATCTGGTGCGAGGTGCTCAGCGTCGAGCGCGTCGGTATCGATGACGATTTCTTTGACCTCGGCGGACACTCGATGCTTGCCGTCAAGATGCTCGCGCGCGTACGCGACTCACACGGCTTTGAGCTCGAGCTCGGGCAGGTCTTCGAACACACGACGATCCGCGAGCTGGCCGGCTCGGCCGCCGGAGCACTGCTCGGCGAGATCGACGACAGCGACCTCGAGGAGCTGCTGGCGGCCCTTGAGGAGCCGGAGCAATGAGCGGCGAGGACACCCAGGCCGGCGTAGCGCGGCGGCTGGCGGATCTCAGCCCAGCTCAGCGGGCGCTGCTCGAACAGAGGCTGATGGCGCGCAGCGCCGCGGCCGCGCGCGAGGGCCGGATCGCGCCGCGCGAGGGAGATGGACCGGCGCCGCTCTCACACGCACAGGAGCTCCTGTGGCTGCTCAGCCAGGTCTTTGACGACGGCATCGCCTACAACGCGCCCGGCGCCTTCCAGCTCGAGGGGACGCTCGATCTCGAGCTGCTGGCACGCGCCCTGCAGGCGCTGACCGAGCGTCACGCGATCCTACGCACGACCTACAAGGTGCTCGACGGCAGGCCGATGCAGATCGTCGGGCCGGCGCTCCCGGTCGAGCTCAACGTGCTCGACCTGCGCGGGCGCTCCGCTGATGAGCAGGAGGCGGAGTCCCAGCGGATTCTCAAGGAGGAGTCGCGCCACCGCTTCGATCTCGTCAACGGCCCGGTGATGCGCCCGACTGTCATACGGCTCTCAGAGAACGACCACATCCTGATGGTGAACATGCACCATGTGGCCACCGACGGCTACTCGCGCACCGCGATCTACCACGACCTCACCGCCTTGTATGAAGCCTGCGCGGAGGGGCTGCCCTCGCCGCTCCCGCCGCTGCCGATCCAGTACGTCGACTATGCCGTGTGGCAGCGCCGATGGCTCGACGGCGGGGTCGCCTCCAGCCAGCTTGAGTACTGGAAGCAGAAGCTCGCCAGGGCACCCTCGCGCCTGGATCTACCGACCGACTTCCCCAGGCCCCCCGCCCGCTCATACGTCGGCGCCAACATGAGCTCGATGATCGACATGGCCACGCGCGAGGGTCTGCGCGCCACCGCCCGGCGCAACGACTCGACCCTGTTCGTCTCGCTGTTGGCCACGTTCGCGACGCTGCTCTCACGCTACGCCGGCCAGGATGACGTTGTCATCGGCACCCCGTTTGCCGGGCGCAACCGCACCGAGCTGGAATCGATGGTCGGCTACTTCATCAACCCGCTCGCACTGCGGATCGATCTCTCCGGCGACCCGACCTTCGATGAGCTGATCGAGCGCGCTCGTGCCACGACGCTCGACGCGTTTGCTCACGCCGACGTTCCCTTTGAGACGGTGGTGAGCGAGACCAACCCGGAACGTGATCTGAGCCAGACGCCCGTGTTCCAGTCGATGATCGTCCTGCACAACCCCGCCTGGCAGACGCAGCGGCCCAAGTTTGAGCCCAGCGGCGTGCGCTGCACCGAGATCACACACGAGAAGGGCTGGGCCAAGTTCGACGTCCTGCTCGGGATGAGCGAGCGCACGACGGGGCTGAACACGACGTGGGAGTACAGCACCGAGTTGTTCCGCCCCGCGACGGTGACGCGAATGATGGAGCACTTCAGGGCCCTGAGCGAAAGCGCCGCGGCCGGCGGCGACCGTCGCCTCTCACAGCTGTCGATGCTCTCGGAGAGCGAGCGCTCACAGGTGCTCGTGTCGTGGAACGCACAGGAACACGAGCTTCCAGAGCGGGCCTCGATCAAGGAGCTCTTTGAGGAGCAGGTCGCGCGCACGCCCGACGCGCCGGCGGTCGTCTTCGGAGATCAGCGCTTGAGCTTTGCCGAGCTGAACGCGCGCGCCAACCAGATCGCCTGGCGGCTGCGCGAGCGGGGCGTCGGCCCGGGCACGCTCGTGGGTGTCCTGATCGAAAAGTCGATCGACCTCGTCCCGGCTGTGCTCGGGGTCCTCAAGGCCGGCGGCGCCTACATACCGCTCGACCCTCTCTACCCGCCCGAGCGCCTGGCGTTCATGGTCTCCGACGCTGGCCCCGGCATGTTGCTGACCCACGCAAAGCACCTAGACCTGCTCCCCGAGGACGCGGGCGCACGCATGGCCCTCGATGAGCCCGGTGTGCTCGACGGGGCCTCGGTGGAAAACCCGCCGAGCAGCGCGGGACCAGACGATCTCGCCTACATCATCTACACGAGCGGTTCCACCGGCCAGCCGAAGGGTGCGCGGATCGCCAACAAGAGCCTCGTCAGCGCCTTCTTCGCCTACGAGGACGCCTACCGTCTGCGCAATCTGAAAGCGCACGCACAGATGGCGAGCTTCTCCTTCGACGTCTTCACCGGCGACATGATCCGCTCGCTGCTGGCGGGAGCGAAGCTCGTGCTGTGCCCCTTTGAGGTGGTCGTCGACCCCGCCGCCCTGTTCGAGCTGATGGGCCGCGAGGGGATCGACATGGCCGAGTTCGTGCCGGCCACCGCCTCGATGCTGTTCGAGTACGCCGAGCGCGAGTCCAAACGGCTCGACTTCATGCGGCTGATCGTCGTCTCCAGTGAGGGCTGGCGCAACGAGAAGTACGCCTACTTCAAGAGCCTCTGCGGGCCCGAGACGCGCCTCATCAACGCCTACGGGCTGACCGAGGCGACAATCGACAGCACCTGGTTTGAGCCCGAGCCCGACGCCGAGCTGATTCCCGGACGCTTCGTGCCGATCGGGCGTCCGCTTGCGAACACACGCGTCTACGTGCTCGACAAGAACCTCGAACCACAGCCGATCGGCGTCGCCGGAGAGCTGTGCATCGGCGGTGTCGCGGTCGCGCGCGGCTATCTCAACCGACCCGAGCTGACCGCCGCCCGGTTCGTGCCAGATCCCTTCAGCGACGAGCCCGACGCGCTGCTCTACAAGACCGGTGACCGTGCCCGATGGCTGGTGGACGGCACGATCGACTTCCTCGGGCGCACCGACCGTCAGATCAAGATCCGCGGCTTCCGCGTCGAGCCCGGCGAGATCGAATCGGCGCTCGAGCAGGATCCCGACGTCCAGGCCGCCGCGGTCACCGACTGCGAGGACGACGCCGGCAACCATCACCTTGTCGCCTACATCGTTGCGATCCGCCCCGAGCGCCCGCCCGCGCCGGATCGGTTGCGCGAGCTGGTGGGCAAGCAGCTCCCCGCCTACATGATCCCGGCCGCCTGGGTGGTGATCGACGCGCTACCGGTGACGCCCAACGGCAAGACCGACCTCGATGCCCTGCCCGCGCCCGTGTTCGACCGCTCGGCCACCTCTGATGAGATGGTCGCGCCGCGTACGGAGGCCGAGCGGCGGCTCGCTGAGATTTGGAGCGCGGTACTCGAGGTCCCGGAGATCGGGATCTATGACAACTTCTTCGCCCTCGGTGGGCACTCGCTGCTCGCGGTGCGGCTGTTCTCTGAGATCGAGCGCGAGCTCGGCGTGCAGATACCGCTCGCGGCGCTCTTCCAGACGGCGACGATCGCTGGCTTGGCCGAGCTGATCGATGAGCCCGCCGATGCCGAGCAGGCCGAGGGCTGGTCCTCGATCGTGCAGATGCGACCCGGCCGGAGCGAGCGCCCGCTGTTCCTGGTGGGCTGGGCCGGCGGCGAGGTACTCGGGTATCGCGAGCTCGTCGAGCACCTCGGCTCGGAGGTTCCGATGATCGGCCTGCGTGCACCCGGTGTCGACGGCGAGCGGTTGCCGCTTGCCAGCATCGAGGAGATGGCCGCTCATTACGTGCGTGAAATTCGCCGCGTCCAGCCAGAGGGGCCATACCTCCTCGGCGGCTACTGCTTTGCCGGGGTGGTCGCCTACGAGACGGGCCTGCAGCTCCAAGAAGAAGGCCAGGAGCTCTCGATGCTGGCCCTGATCGACGCCTACTTCTTCGGATCTTCCCGGCGGCCGAGCCGTCTGGAGCTCGAGCGGGTCAAGATGCGCGCGTTTATCGACAGCGGGGTCCGCGGCCGGGCCGCCTGGATCAAGAGCCGTGTGCGAGGCCTGCGCAGTCGCATCCGCGAAGGCTTCTACCTCAAAACCGGCCTGCTCGCCTACGACCTCCTGGTCAAGCGCGGGCCCGAGAAGCGCCCGCCGCGGAGCCCATGGCGGCTCGTGCTCGTGGTCAGCAGCCGCGCACGCCGAACCTATGCTCCTCGCCCGGCCGACATTCAGGTCGACTTCTTCCGCGCCCAGCGCGAGGTCGACGACCGGGCCACGCCGTGGGAGGACATCGCGCGCGGCGGTGTGCGCCTGCGCCAGGTGGTCGTCCCCGAGATCGACCACGCGAGCATGATGCGCGAGCCCCACGTGCAGCTGCTGGCCGATGAGCTGCAGCGTGCGCTGGATGCGCTCGCCGAAACGCCGGCGAGCGCGCCGGACCCGGCGCTCGACGGGACGTTGGCGCACAACGGGGCCTCAGCAAACGGCTCCGCGGTAAACGGCTCGCCAAACGGGGCTGGTAACGGGACTCTTGGCGTGGCGCACGAGCAGGTGCAGAGCACAAGCTAACTACGCTGCGTCGATCGCCCATTCGGAGTCGATGTGCAGCGGCGAGAGGCGCACGACCGCGCGCGGAGCAGCGTCGAGCTCGGGGCCATAGACGTCAAACTCCGCCAAAGGCTGCCAGCCGACCAGCTCCTCACCCTGGGTCCAGTTGCGGTAGATCCCGCCCCATAGGTAGTACTTGCCGCTCGGTAGCGGCAACGATGAGATTGAGCATTTCACGTGCGTGTCGCCCGGCTCGAGAATCGTCTCGCGTCCCGGGTTCAACAAGAAGATCGGTGTCGCCGCGCCCTCTGTGACACCGAGGTAGACCCATGCGCGATAACGCTCATCGCTGTGCAGTGTGAGGTTCACATCCAGCTGCCCGCCAGTCTTTGCCAAGCCACCGTCGGGTGTCACCGTCTCGATCTCAGAGACCCTGATCAGCCCCTCGATGTCGGCGCGGGACTTGGCATCGCCCTCGACGGCACCGCGGTAGGCGCTCAGCACCTCGCGGATCGGACCCGTGGTCTTCACTTCACCGTTGTGCAGCCAGATCCCGTTGCTGCAGCTGGCCTCGACGGCCGCGAGATCGTGGGAGACGAACAGCAACGTGGTTCCTTCGCTCAACACCGCCCGGATCTGATCCAGGCAGCGTTGCTGGAAGCTCGCGTCACCGACTGCGAGCACCTCATCGACGAGCAGGATGTCAGGCTGCAGGTGAGCCGCAACCGCGAAGCCCAACCGCATCTGCATGCCCGAGGAGTAGTACTTGACCTGCCGGTCGACCGCGCCCTCCAATTCAGCGAACGCGACGATCTCATCAAAGCGACGTGCAACGTCGCTTCGATGCAGGCCCATGATCGAGCCGGTGAGATAGATGTTCTCGCGGCCGGTCAACAGCGGCGTGATCCCGGCCCGCACCTCGATCAGCGCTCCGACCCGGCCCGCCATCTCGAGCTTGCCGGCTGTCTGGTACATGACGCGCGAGATGATCTTCAAAAGCGTGGACTTGCCGGCCCCGTTCGCGCCTACAAGCGCCCAGGATTCTCCCGGCTCCGCACGGAAGCTGACATCGCCGAGCGCCCAGCGCCAGCTTTCAGACTCGCGGCCGCGCAGCCGATCTCCAACGCCCGCGATTCGATCCTGCAGGTAGGTGGGTCGCTCGTCGAGGCGGAACCGCTTCCAGATCTCCTCGCCGACGATTGTGCCGTCACGCAATGTCGGCCATCCCTGTCTCAAGGCGCTTGAACAGCAAGAAGCCGCCGATCAGGTAAAGCAGCGAGCTGGCCGCACCAACCCCCAGCGATGCCCATTCGGGAGGGATCCCCGTCAGCACGGTGTCACGCATTCCGTCGATCACGGGCACCAGCGGGTTGATCGCCGAGAACCCGAGCAAGAAAGCTTTCGAGTGCGAGATCGAGCTCGCGCCGTAGACGACAGGCGTTACAAACAGCCCGACCTGGATCAGCAGCGGTAAGGCGAGACGCAAATCGCGCATGTAGACGAGGACCGCCGACACGGCGAGCGTCACCCCGAGCGTGAACATCACCAGCACGAGCAGCAGCAGCGGCACGTAGTAGACCTCGGCCTTCGGCGCGTAGCCGGTGATCGGGAACAGGATCGCCAGCAGGCACGTGGCGATCAGCGCGTCGACCGCGCCGTCTGCCATCGCGGCGATCGGGAAAACCTCGCGCGGGCAGTAGAGCTTGTTGAGCAGCTGTACGTTTGTGACCAGGCTGAGCCCGCCCTGCGACACCGAGTTGGAGAAGAACGTCCAGGGCAGCAGACCGAGATAAGAGAACAGCGCATAAGGCGCTCCACCGGTGTTGACCTTCGCGAAGCGGTTGAACAGCACCGTGAACGCGACCATCATCACCAACGGCGCGATCACCGCCCACACGATTCCCAGCACCGCCTGCTTGTAGCGCACGCGCAGATCGCGCTCGGCGATCGTGATCGTCAGCTCGCGAAAATCCCAGAGCTCCTTGAGTGCCGAGAAGACGTTGACACGGCGGCGGAACCAGATCTCCGGGCGTGGCCCACGTGGGCGCACATCAGCCGCCGTCTCACCCGGACGCAAACCACCGCTCTGTCCCCCCTCGACCGACAAGTCGGAGCTAGTTCCTTCTAGCACCCGGCGAATCATAGGGCACGACTTACCGATATGGAAGTCCTGCAAAGCCCACTTTTTTCAAACCGACCGCGACCACGGTCAAGGCGTCCACCGGCCTGCGGGCAAGTTCCGGAATCGACTACGATCAATCGACGGTGGACACGCGGGCGACTGCAGTAGACACCTCGGCCACGGGCGAGGTGCGGGGGCGTGACGATCTACTCGTCCTTGCCGACCTGACCCTGGCGGAGTATCTCCGCTATCTCGCAAGCTACGGTGGCGCGATCGCCGAGGAAGATGGGTTGCTGCTGTTCGCCGGCGCGCACAGGCAGCCCAACCCCTACCGTAACGGCGCGCTGCGGCTCAGCGGCGAGCTGAGCCCCCAAGAGGTGCTGCGTCGCGCCGACAGCTTCTTTGGCACGCGCCAAAGCGCCTACGCGCTGTGGGCTCGCGAGCATGGCGATCGGGACCTGGAGAGTACCGCAGGCGAGGTGGGACTGCACGAGCTCGAGCGCCTGCCGGAGCTGATGCTCGAGCAGCTACCCGACTACGTCGCACCGCCGGAGGGCGTCGAGATCAGACCCGCCGTCGATGAGCGCGCGCGCAATGACTACCTCGACCTCGTCGCCGACGCGTGGGGCATGGCCTCGATGCCACGCGAGGTCGCCGCCAAGGTCTTCTTCGATCCCGACAGCCTCAACGTTCCTAACGTCGCGGCGTTCGTTGCCTACTACGAGGACATGCCGCTCTCGGCGGCAATGACGCTGGTCTCCCACAAGGTGGCGCTGGGCTGCCAGGCGGCCACGATTCGCCGGCCGAAGCCGGGGCAACCGCTGCCGCGCTCCGGCCCGCCGGGCGAGCGTCGCGGGCTTGCCCAGAGCTGTTTGTGGGCAGCCCTTGAGCTCAGCTACTCAGAGCTCGGGGCGGAGCTCTCCCTCTGCCAGACCTCCGGGCTCGGGGCTCCGGTGTGGCTCGGGCTCGGCTACCGCCCGTTCACGAACTACGCTCGCTACCTGGTGCCGGCCCGGCCGGCGGGCGCGCGATGAGCCACCTATCCAGCCAGGGCAGGATCGCGCTCCTGCCCGACCCCCTGGACGAGGAGCAGCGCACGCTGCAGCAGTCAATCCTCACCTTTGCCCAGCGCGAGCTCGGCCACGACCTCGATCGCCGCGACCACGAGAGAGACTTCCCCCGCGAGGACTGGCGCAAGTGCGCACGGCTGGGGCTCCTGGGGATGCCCATACCGAGCGCCTACGGCGGCCTGGACGTGTCCGCGACGACGATCGCCGCGGCACTGGAAGGGCTCGGCTATGGCTGTCCCGACAACGGGTTGATCTTTGCGCTCAACGCCCAGATGTGGGCCTGCGAGCTGCCGATCGTGCACTTCGGCACCGAGGAGCAAAAGCGCCACTGGCTACCGGGGCTATGCGACGGCTCGCTGATCGCTGCGCACGGGATGACCGAGCCCGAATCCGGCTCAGACGCCTTTGCGCTACGCACGCTCGCGACACCTCGCGAGGGCGGCGGCTGGTTGCTCAACGGCTCAAAGACGTTCGTCACCAACGCCCCGGACAGCGACGTCTTCATCGTTTTCGCCACGACCGACAGGAGCCTCGGCTTTGCGGGGCTGTGCGCGTTTGTGCTTGAGCGGGGAACGCCGGGGCTCGAGGTCGGCTCGCCGTTCTCGAAGATGGGCCTGCGCACCTCACACCTCGGTGAGGTCTTTCTCAACGACTGCGAGGTACCCCCCGAGAGCCTGCTCGGCGAGCCCGGCGGCGGGATGGCGATCTTCAACACATCGATGCGCTGGGAGCGCAGCCTGATCCTCGCGGCCGCTGTCGGCACGATGCGCAGGCAGCTCGAGCGCTGCATCGCGTACGCGCGCGAGCGCGTTCAGTTCGGCACACCGATCGGCTCCTTCCAGGCGGTCTCCCATCCGCTCGCGAAAATGCGCCTGCGCCTGCAGACCTCGCACCTGATGCTCTATCGGATCGCGGCGCTGCTCGACGCCGGGACGGCGACGGACCTGGACGCGGCGATGACGAAGTTGCATCTGAGCGAGGCGCTGGTCAAATCGAGCCTTGATGCACTGCAGATCCACGGCGGCAGCGGCTATGTGACCGAGAGCGGGCTCGAGCGCGACGTGCGCGACGCGCTCGGCAGCCGGATCTATTCGGGAACCTCCGAGATGCAGCACAACGTGATCGCGCGCCACCTCGGGCTGTGAGGCTCCTGATTCAGGATCTGCTCTGTGCCGCGGCGGAGCGCCACGCCGAGGCAACCGCGGTCATCGACGGGGAGCACGAGCTCTCCTACGCCGAGCTCGACGAGCGCTCGAGCCGCCTCGCCGGGTTGATGACAGACCGCGGCGTCAAACCGGGGGATCGGGTCGGGCTGGCGCTGGAGAAGTCCCTGGAGGCGGTGATCGCGATCTACGCGACGCTGAAGGCAGGCGCCACATATGTGCCGCTCGATGACCATGCGCCCGTGCACCGCCTCGCCTACATCGCCCGTGATGCCGGGATCCGCTGCCTCGTCAGCTCCGAGGCGGCGGCGAGCGTATGCGAGGGGCTGCTCGCGGAAGGCGTGGAGCTCCAGAGCGTCATCGGCGCCGATGCTCGAACGGGACAGGCGCAGGGCCCGGAGTGGATCCCGTGGAGCACGGTAGAGAGCTTTCAGACCGCGGCCACCGCGCCGCGCCCGCTGGATCCCAGTGCGCTCGCCTACATCCTCTATACCTCCGGATCGACCGGAGAGCCGAAGGGCGTGATGCTCTCACACGCCAACGGCCTGGCGTTTGCGAGCTGGGCCGCCGACGAGGTCGGCGTCACGGCCGAGGATCGCCTTTCAAGCCACGCGCCTTTCCACTTCGATCTCTCGACATTTGACCTGTTCGCGGCCGCCGCCGGCGCGGCAGCCGTTGTGCTGGTTCCGCGCGAGCTATCGATCTTCCCCGTGATGCTCACGAAGTTCATCGCCGAGCAGGCGATCTCGGTGTGGTACTCGGTTCCCTCCGCGCTGATCGCGCTGGTGCTGCGCGGCGAGCTCGAGCAGACGCCGCTACCAGCGCTGCGGGTTGTGATCTTCGCCGGCGAGGTGTTCCCGGCGAAGTACCTCGCCCGCCTGGTCGAGGTCCTGCCGCTCCCGCGCTATCTCAACTTCTACGGCCCAACCGAGACCAACGTCTGTACTTGGTATGAGGTCCCGCCAGGTGCCGCACTGCTGGAGGATCTGCCGATCGGGCGCCCACTTCCGGATGTCGGTGCCGAGATCCTGCGCGAGGATGGCAGCCCGGCGGCCGAGGGTGAGCTGGGGGAGCTCGTGATCTCAGGCCCAACCGTTATGCATGGCTACTGGAACGACGCGGAGCGAACCGCGCGCACGTTGCACGTCGACGGTGATCAGCGGCGCTACCGAACCGGCGACCTCGTGCGCCGGCGCGTCGACGGCGAGCTCCTGTTCGCCGGGCGGCGGGACGACCAGATCAAGACCCGTGGCTATCGCGTCGAGCTCGGCGAGGTCGAAACGGTGCTCAACGCGATCGAGGTCGTGCTCGAAGCGGCCGTGATCGCGGTCCCTAATGAGGCGATTACCAATCGCCTGAAGGCGTTTGTCGTGAGCAGCGCGCCGATCACCTCAGGGCAGCTCTCGCGCCTTTGCCGGGAGCGGCTCCCGAGTCATATGATCCCTGATGAGATCGAGTTCCGATCGGAGTTGCCGAAATCCTCGACCGGGAAGGTCGACCGCAGGGCACTGCAGTAATAAGCCTCAACAACAAGGGACGAGAACGCATGACGCAAACGGCTGAGCGGATCCGAGACTTCTTGATCGAGGAGGCGCACTGGGACGGGACTCGAGCAGAGCTAACCGACGAGCTCGCGCTGATCGAAACCCACGTGATCGACTCGATGTTGCTGCTACGCCTCGTGGCGTGGCTTGAGGCAGAGTACTCGATCTCGATCGGCGACGCCGACATCGTGCCGAGCAACTTCGGCTCCCTCGAGCGAATCTCTGGCCTGGTCGACGCCAAGCTAGAGCAGGCGCGGTGATCGGCCCGTCTCGCGCGCGGCACATCCCTGCCCTCCACAGGGCTTGAACAGCCGTACGTCCTCGTTACCATTCTTGACGAGCGCGTAAGCTAGGAACGACACCCGCCGTTGTAAGGGAGTGTGTTGCGATCGACCGGGCCCGAGCATGAGCACCTCGCGCGCTGCTCAAGATCACAGCGTCCACGCCGACCGCAGCGTGACGCTGCATCTGGGGGACTTCGCGTGGGAGGCAATCGACAAGGAGGTAGCACATGCGGGCTCGTCGATAGAGGAAATTGTCGCGTTCTCTGTGCTGTATTACCTCGCTGATCTCGACAGTGGACGGATCGCGCGCAGTCGCCATCCGCGCCTGCAAGACGCTCCCCCCGGAGAAGGGCCTGACACCGAGTGGGCAGCCCTGCCGAGACCGCCGATCGTCGATCGACGCTAGCGACTCTCCTCGAGCACACGACGGCCGACTGTCGCTGGAGCGGCCCCGCGTCTCGTCAACTCAGCTCTCAATGCTCTGCGTCCGCGGTGATGCAAGCCGTGAACCGACCCCTCGGACCGACCCGTTTGCGTAGCGATCTCGGTCGGAGACAACCCCGCGAAGTGGCGCAGAACGAGGACTTCGCATTGGTCTCTCGGCAGCCCAGCCAATGCTTCCACGAGATCACGCATCTGCTCGCTGCCATCCGGATTAGCATCACCTCTATCGGTTGCCCTGACCTCCTCGACGGGTATCGGTCGCTGACGTCGTAGGTGGTCGAGAGCGACGTTGCGAGCCACCCGCAGGACCCACGCAAAGAACGGGACGTCGCGCTCCTCGTATTTGCCAATCACGTGGATGAGCTTGGCGAACACCTGCTGGGTGACGTCTTCAGCCTCATACGAGTCGTGGACGATGCTGCGAACGTAGCCGTGGACGTTGTCGGCGTAGCGCGCGTAGAGGAATCCAAGGGCCTCACGGTCTCCAGCTTGAGCTCGTTTGACGGCCTGCGAGACGTGGCAGCTCATCCCGAGCGCGCTCATGCTTTCGACGCCGGTCGGTGCAAGTAGCCGGGGCATCTCGGTCCTTACGCGACTGGGTGCAACCGCCATCCAGCACCACCTCTCAATTCGACTTCATCCGTATCCTCAATGCGGAGAGGCCGAGAACCCAGGCCACCGCGATATCGTCGCTCCCCCAAGCAACGCGTGGTTTTCTTAGGTCTGCTCACAGTCCACGACAACCAATAACGTAGGGAATCGTTCGCAGAAGAATCTTGATATCAGTCCAAAGCGACCAGTTAGCGACATACAGATAGTCAATCGCCGCCATTTCCCGCAGGGGTACACGGGCAGGACCGAGTATCTGCCAGTGCCCCGTCATGCCGGGTGTCAGTTCCAGTCGCCGGCGGTGCCAGCCGTGGACGCGCATGTCCTCCTCGAGGACCAGCGGCCGCGGACCGACGAGGCTCATCTCACCTTTGAGGATGTTCAGTAGCTGAGGCAACTCATCCAGCGCAGTTTTGCGCAGCACCCTCCCTGCACGCGTTACGCGCGGATCATCGGCGATCTTGAAAAATCCCTCGCGCGCCTCGTTGCGATCACGCAGCGCCTCCTTGAGCTCCTCGGCGTTCGTCACCATCGTGCGGAACTTGAGGATGTGAAAATGCCTGCCATGCCGGCCGACGCGCAGCTGGCGGAAGAAGACGGGACCGCGGCTATCGAGCTTGATCGTCGCGGCGGCGACGATCATCAGTGGCGAGACCGCCAAGAGCCCGAGCGAAGCACACACCAGGTCAAAGACACGCTTTACCGAGGCCGAGGATCGGGTCAGCTCGAAACGCCGCACACCCATCACCGTGATGCCGTGCAGGTTGTCAAACTCGACCGAAGAGCCCACAACCTCGAGCAGACGCGGCAGGACGCTTACACGCACGCCCACCGCCTTCAGCGTGCGCACAAGGTCGAGCACCTCGCCGGCGTCGGCACTGCGAGGCGCCACGATTGCCCGATGGACATCGAGCTTCCTTGCGAGATCACGGACCTCGGACAACTTCGACGTCGAAAGGGCATCGGAGGACCACGGCGCAATCTTGTCGAGATCGAGGTGAGCAACCATTTTCGCTCTTATGCCGGTGTGACCGTGCAGCTTCGAACTGATCGTGGCGGCCGCCGCCTCATCGCCGATGACGAGACAGCGCTCAGCCGGGGCAATCCGCAGCGCGATCATTCTCGCGGCCGTGCGCAGCAGGATCAGCAGGAAGGCTAGGCCGAGCCACAGGAACAACGCCTGGTGACGATCGAGCGTGCCCCTGACGATCAGGCCACCGGTCATCCACGCCACCAGCGCACACAGCGTCGCGAGCTGAAAGAGCTTGGGCGCCTCCTCGAGAGTGGTCTTGCGCAACAAGGTGTCATCACGGTCATATAGTCCGGAGACCTTCGCTCCGAGCAGCAGAATCGGCAGACCGGCAGCACTCGCCCACGTCAACTGCAACGACCGAGAGGAGAGCGCGATCGTCAGCAAGAACGCACCCAAGATTGCAAGCGCGTCCGCGAGCAGGAGCAAGCGCCGGAAGATCGAATCGCGCCGCAGGCTTGCCGCCGGCCCTCTCGCCTCGGCGATGGGCGACGACGCCGGTCTGAGAACTCCACGCGAACCCATCCGAGCGACCGCATCCGACCGGCCAACCGGGATGCCGGTAACCGCAGGGTCTGCAATTTTGCCATCCATAGCTCCTGCCCCCAGTGAGATCAGACTGTCCTGTGACCGACCTCGTCCATCTCTCCGCAACCCATTCGTCCAGCCTTCTGCTCACAGGAGGACTGGACTTTTCTTCTTGACGAGAGAGTCTGGACGTTCTGTCCTTGTGCTGCGCGTAATATCAGCGTATTTCAGACCTCACGTCAAGAGGCCAGACGCATAAAACGCATTGGACACAAGCCGTTGGAACAACTAATCGAATTTCCCACCGCTAACCATCAATAGTTTGAATAGTGCGCGCGACCCGCTCATCGAGACCGCCTGGCTGAAGCTGATCAGTTGTTGCGAGGGGCCCTCGCGCGGAGGAACCGCGGCGTAGCTGCGAGCCAGAGCACTACCCAACAGTAGCCAAGCGGCACGCACCGCGAGACGTGGACTGCGCTCGAGCGGACCCTCGCGAGTGGTGAGCTCGATACCTGACAGCCTTCGCCGTCAATGTTTATTATGTCCAAGGTCGCAAATGTACATGATCTTCGGGCGCCGCTTCTGCGATGCCTGTCGTAGATTTGCCCGACAGCGTTGGACATGGGTCCAACAGCGACTAGCTGTGGTGTCGACGCACTCGGCCCGAGCGAAGGCCAACCGCCCACTCATAGCCCGGCCACCAACCAGGCAGTCGCTGGGACACAACTAGCCGGCGGTTGTCCGGCCTTCTATCGCATCCCCGTCGGACACCATGTCGTCAGATCTGAGGAGGACCCAGGCAGCGCGCGCCGCCAGGTGCGGATCTTTGGCGAGCAGGGAGATCTCGGCCGCACCGAGGAGCACGCTGGCGACGTCGCGTGGGGAACGGGGCGTCGCGCGCTCACCAACCCGATCGGCCGTGCCCATGTCGGCTGCCATCCGCCGACCGGGGAGTCGCCCATGGCGAGACGTAAGAGATCTCCGGCTGCTGAATCTCGACTGCAATGCGCTCACGATCAGCTTCTCCAGTATTGGACAATTAATTCACCTAGTGTGTCTCTATCTCTTTTGTGAAGATACGGTATCTTAGCTGACAGCGGCTCGCGTTTGTTGTATGAGATGGCGTCGGCATTTCATGGTCGAAGTGCGGTGTGGTCCCACTTCGGCACGAGATCAATCGTTGTCCGATCTGCCCGGTCCGATGTCCGATGCACCCCCGGACCACAAGGACTAGCGCCGCTGGGCGCCCGGTAGCGTGCTAGGCCGCGCTGGCGCGGCGCTCGGGGCCCTGCAGGCGGCGGCGCTGCATCTGGCGCCGGTCCTGGCGCAGCACCGGTCCCATGCGTTTGCCCACGGCGCGCAGCACGTAGGCGTCGCGCGAGCCGCTGTAGCGCAGCACGGGGCCGAGCAGCCTCAGCCATTGGGGCGCTACATATCGACGCGGGCGTCTGACTATGCGCATGTCCATTCCATCCTTGAAATTGGCCAAACGTGACGAGTTGCGCAGGGATTGTGACAGATTGGCGCTTAAGAGGTAGGGCTGGCGCGGAACGGCTCCTCGACGAGGATCGTGTCCTCGCCCGCCAGACCGAACGCGCCGTGTAGCGCCTGCACCGCCTGTTCCACGCGATCGCGGTCAATCACGCAGGAGATCTTGATCGGCGAGGTCGAGATCATGTCGATGTTCACGCCCTCCTCGGCGAGCACCCTGAAGACCTTCGCCGCGACGCCCGGGTGCGAGCGCATACCGGCGCCGACGATCGAGACCTTGCCCATATCCTCGTAGGTGCTGAGCTCAGCGAACGCCTCTCGGGCGAGCGGTTCGAGCGCTGCGCGCGCCACACGCAGATCGTCGCGCGGCACCGTAAAGGAGATCTCCGCCTGCCCACCACCGGAGGCGGGCTCGTTCTGGACGATCATGTCGACGTTCACGTTGGCGTCCGCCAGCGCGCCGAAGATGCGCGCGGCGGCACCCGGGGCGTCGGGAACCCCCGTGAGCGTCACGCGCGCCTCCTCATCGGAGTGAGTCACAGCTGTGATCAGGGCCTTCTCCATCGTCTCTCCTTCTGCCAGCACGATCGTGCCGGGCTCGTCGTTGAAAGATGAGCGGCAGTGGATACGCACGCCGTGGTTGCGCGCGTACTCGACCGATCGCAGCTGCAGCACGCCCGCTCCCGACGCTGCCATCTCGAGCATCTCCTCAAAGGACACCGTCTCCAGCTTGCGCGCGTTCGGAACCAGTCGCGGGTCAGCCGAGTAGACGCCCGCCACGTCGGTGTAGATCTCACAGACCTCCGCGCCCAGCGCCGCGGCGACGGCGACGGCGCTCGTATCCGAGCCGCCGCGACCCAGCGTGGTGACGTTCTTTGCGTTCTCGGAGACTCCCTGGAAGCCGGCGACGAGCACGATGCTGTCCTCATCCAACGCGCGGCGGATGCGATCGGCGCGAACGTCGATGATCAACGCCTTGGTGTGAGACTCATCGGTCACGATGCCCGCCTGTGAGCCGGTCAGCGAGAGCGCGCGGTGGCCGAGATCGTTGATCGCCATCGCGCAAAGCGCACAGGAGATGCGCTCGCCCGATGAGAGCAGCATGTCCATCTCACGCGGGTCGGGCGTCGCGGAAACCTCCCCGGCCATCGTGATCAGCTCATCGGTCGTCTTGCCGCGCGCCGAGAGCACGACCACGACCCTGTGGCCGGCTTCGCGCTTGCCCACGATGCGCCGCGCAGCGCGCTTGATGCGCTCGGCGTCGGCGACCGAGGTTCCTCCGAACTTCATGACGATCAGCTCAGACATCTCTCCGCAGGATATTGCGCTTCGCGCGGGCTTTGAGAGCAAGCGAACACGAGGCGGGCGCCCTCGTCGGGGGAGGTGGGCGCCGCCGGCCCCCGATCGTCTCCGACTCCGAGCTGCGCTCAGACGGCGCGGCGTCCGGCGAAGGCCTTGCCGAGTGTGACCTCGTCGGCGTACTCGAGGTCCGAGCCCACGGGCAGCCCGCTCGCCAGGCGCGTGACTTTCACATCCGGGGCGCGTCCCCGCAGTTCCTCGGCGATGTGCAGCGCCGTGGCCTCACCGGTGGTCGTCGGGTTCGTCGCGAGCACGACCTCGCGCACGCTCAGCTGTGCGGAGACCACACGCGCAAGCAGCTCGGCGATCTTGAGGTCGTCGGGGTCGATGCCATCGATCGGCGAGAGCGCGCCGCCAAGCACGTGGTAGACGCCGTGGTACTCGTGCGTACGCTCCATCGGGATCACATCGGAGGGCTCCTCCACGACGCAGATCAGCTCCTGCTCGCGCCGCGGGTCCTGGCAGATCCGGCAGCGCGCTTCGTCGGTGAGGTTGAAGCACAGCTCGCACAGCCCGATCTTTTCCTTCACCTCGCGGATCGCCTCCGCCAGGGAGGCAGCGTCCTCGGCGGAGGCGCGCAGGATGTGGAAGGCGAGCCGCTGCGCGGTGCGATTGCCGACGCCGGGGAGCTTCGAGAGCTCCGCGACCAGCCGCTGGACGGGCGGAGCGTAGGAGGTGCTCACAGCCCCGGCATGCCCAGACCGCCCAGCGCGCCGAGGTCGAGTCCCGCGGTCGCGCCGCCCATCTTGCTCTCCGCGAGCTCCTGCGCCTTGCGCAGCGCCTCATTGACAGCGGCCAGCACCATGTCGCTGAGGATCTCCACGTCCTGCGGGTCGACCGCCGCCGGGTCGAGGCTGACCTCGCGCACGATCAGGTCGCCACCGATCTTGACGGTCACCATCCCGCCGCCCGCAGAGGCCTCGACGATCTCGTTCTTGAGCTGCTCCTGAGCCAGCTCCATGTCCTTCTGCATCTTCTGTACCTGCTGCATCATCTGCTGCATGTTCGGCATCCGCGGCTGCTTAGACATCAGGCACCTTTCTCGTTGCTGGTCGCGGGCTGGGCGCCGCGCTCGCCGTCCTCGCCGGGGATCTCCTCGGCGTCGAACTCCTCGATGAAGCGCCTTATCCAGTCCTCCTCGGTGCTCCCCGAGGACTCCGCAGCGCCGTTCCCGCCGAGCTCCTCTCGAAGCTCGTAGGAGAGCCGCCAGCGCCGGCCCGTCACCGCTCGAAGCGCCTCGCCGACGATTAGGCGGTTGGCGGGGTCCTCAGCCTTCTTCTTGAGGAACTGATCCGTGGCGGCGAAGGCGAGCGTCAGATCGTCCCCATCGGCGGCCACCGGACGCGCTTCACCGACGACCGCCCCGATCAGCGCGTTCTCGCCGCGGACGAGATCGACCACGGCCGGCCACATGGCCGCCACTGAGG
>JACDGG010000170.1 GCA_013815355.1 Solirubrobacterales bacterium | reverse complement strand
GAGCTCGTGCGCGAGGCGCGCGGCGTCCCATCCGAGCTCGCGCGCGAGCACGTCGCCGACCCGCTGCGCCGGGCCGCCCCCTCCCCCGTCCTCTCCTTCGGCGGTCAGCTCGCGTGCGGCCAGCAGCCCCAGGCGGGTGCGCCTGAGCATCGCATCGCCGATGCTGCGTGCCTGCTCGTGGCGCGCGGCGAGCGCGACCTCCGCGAGCAGGTCGGGCAGGCCGGGAACGATCGGCTGGGCGAGCTCACCGCGGTCAGCCGCGAGCGCGAGCACCTCGTGCGCGGCGTGGCCGTAGCGCGAGGCGAGCGCTTGATAGGAGGCCTCCGGGACGCCCTCCACGCGCGGCAGCTCCGAGGCTGAAATGGCCTGGCCGAGCGGGATCTCGTGCGTGCGGCAGGGCGCGTCGCGCGCGTCGCGCTCGACGATCCGATCGACGGTCATCTTCGCCATCCGCCGCCAGGTCGTGAGCTTGCCGCCGGTGATCGTGATCATCCCCGAGGAGGTCTCATACAGCTCGGCCTTGCGCGAGATGTCCACAGACTTCTTCGGGTCCCCGGTTGAGATCAGCGGCCGCACGCCCGCAAAGGCTCCAGTCAGCTCGCCGGGCGTGAGAGTCGTGGCGAAGAACTCGTTGACGGCGTCGAGCAGGTAGTCGACGTCGTCGGTGGAGGGCTCGATGTGCTCAAGCGGCCCCTCGTAGTCGTTGTCGGTCGTGCCCACGAGCGTGTGCCCGAGCCAGGGCAGCGCGAAGATCGAGCGCCCACCGCCGGCGGGCACGATCGCGCCCCCGATCAGCGGCAGGTCCTCGTGGCGGATCGTGATGTGCGTGCCGCGGCTCGGCCGGATGCGCGGCAGCTCGGCCTCCTCGTGAAGCTCCTGCGGGCGCAGCTCATCGGCCCACACGCCCGTGGCGTTCACGACGTTCGCGGCGCGGACCTCGAAGCGCGCGCCGCTCTCGACGTCGAGCGCCTCGACGCCCTGCGTGTGTCCGTCGTGCTCGAGCAGGCCGGTGACGGCGACGCGGTTGGCGCACACGGCGCCGAAGCGCTCTGCCTCGCCCAGCACGGTCAGCACGAGGCGCACGTCGTCGGTCTGGCAGTCGTAGAACAGATAGCCGCTCGTCGGTTCGCGCGGCGCGAGCGCGGGCAGCAGCTCGAGCACCTCCTCGCCGGAGATCACGCGGTGGCGCTCGGGGCTCCAGGACTCGCTCCCCTCCCCCGCGCCCGCGGGCGCGGCCTGGGCACGCTCGCCACGTGCTCGCCGTGTTCGCCGCGTGCGCAGCCGCTCGCGATCGACGGACATCACGTCGTAGAGGTTCAGCCCGACGCCGACGAGCCGGTCGGGGTGCGCGCCCTCGAAAGCGGCGACGACGAGCGGCAGCGGATGCACCAGATGCGGCGCCAGCGCCACCATCAGCTGACGCTCCAGGAGCGCCTCTCGCACCAGCCCGAGGTCGAAGTTCTGCAGGTAGCGCAGGCCGCCGTGCACGAGCTTGCTGGAGCGGCTCGAGGTGCCGGAGGCGTAGTCGGCGCGCTCCAAGAGCGCGACGCTGTAGCCGCGCGTGGCGGCGTCGAGCGCGACACCCGCGCCGGTGATGCCGCCGCCGACGACGACGACATCGAACTCGTCCGCGCTCAGCGACGCGAGTGCCTGGCTGCGCTCGATCACGACCGCAGTCTCGCAGCAGCGGCCCCGCCGGCACGACCCAACAGGCTAGATGTGTGCGAGCTCGGCGGTGATCTCGCTGACCGCCGACTTCGCGTCGCCAAAGAGCATCGTCGTCTTGGGGTCGTAGTAGAGCTCGTTTTCGATGCCCGCGAAACCGGGGTTCATCGAGCGCTTGATCACGATCACCGAATGGCTGTCGGCGACCTCGAGGATCGGCATGCCGTAGATCGGCGAGGACGGCGTGTTCTTCGCGGCGGGGTTGGTGACGTCGTTGGCGCCGATCACGAGCGAGACGTCAGTGCGGGAGAACTCGGGGTTGGCGTCGTCCATCTCCTTGAGCTGGTCGTAGGGCACGTCGGCCTCGGCCAGCAGCACGTTCATGTGACCCGGCATGCGCCCCGCGACCGGGTGGATCGCATAGCTCACCTCGACCTGGCGCTTCTCGAGCTCCTTGGTCAGCTCGCGCACGGCGTGCTGGGCCTGGGCGACCGCCATGCCGTAGCCGGGCACGATCACCACACGGTTGGCGTAGGCGAGCTGGATCGCGGCGTCGGCGGCGCTCGTGGAGCGCACCGTGCCCGCGTGCTCGCCCGCGCCGCTTGCGCCCTCGACGGCTCCGCCGCCGCCGAAGCCGCCGGCCACGATCGCGGGGATCGAGCGGTTCATCGCGGTCGCCATCAGGTTCGTGAGGATCGTGCCGGAGGCCCCCACGATCATTCCCGCGACGATCAGCGCAGGGTTGTTCAGCGCGATCCCGGTCGCAGCCGCGGATAGGCCGGTGAAGGCGTTCAGCAGCGAGATCACGACCGGCATGTCGGCCCCGCCGATCGGAAATACGACGGCGTTTCCGAGCAGTGCCGCCGAGACGAGCATCAGGATGAAGAGCGCTTCGGAGTGTTCGCCGGAGGCGATCGCCACACCGCATGCGACCGCGACCAGGAGCAGCAGCAGGTTCACGATCTGCTGCGAGGAGCCGAGCGTAATCGGGCGTCCGGGGATGATTTCCTGGAGCTTGCCAAACGCGATGTTCGAGCCCCAGAAGGACACCGATCCGACGATCGCCGCGAACAGCGAGAAGATCGCGATGTAGGTCGGCGTCGCGGTGAAACCGTCTGAGAGGCGGAACTCAGACCATGAGATCAGGAACACTGCGCCTCCGCCGACGCCGTTGAACAGCGCCACCATCTGCGGCATCGCGGTCATCTTCACCTGCCGCGCGGCGGGCACGCCCACGGCTGTGCCGAGCACCACGCCGATCACGATCAGCGCCCAGTTGCCCTCGTTGGCGTTGAGCAGCGTCGCGATCACCGCGATCGCCATGCCGACCGCCGCGATGCGGTTGCCGCGCACCGCCGTGGTCGGCCCCGACAGGCCGCGCAGGCCCTGGATGAACAGCCCGAACGCGACGATGTAGAGGATGTCGAGGAAGCTCGGGTCCTGCAGGAAGGTGCTGGCGAGAACCGTGGCGCTCACGAGCCCTTCCCCTGCTTGTCCTTCTCGCCCGCGGACTTCGGCTTTGACTTGAACATCTCGAGCATGCGGTCGGTCACGAGGAAGCCGCCGACGACGTTGATTGTGCCAAAGGTGATCGCGATCACGAGGATGATCTTGTTGAACGTGCCGTTGCCCGAAAGGCCGACGACCAACAGGCCGCCCAGCAGCACGATGCCGTGGATCGCGTTCGTGCCCGACATCAGCGGCGTGTGCAGCGTGTTGGGCACCTTGGAGATCACGACGAAGCCGATGAAGCCGGCCAGGACGAGGATCGCGAGGTTGGTGGTGAGGGTGCTGGCCAGGATCATTGTGCGGCCTCCGCTGCTGCCTTGGCCCCGGGGTTGACGATCTCGCCGTCGCGCACCACGCAGGCCCCCTTGACGATCTCATCCTCGAAGTCGAGCTGAAGCGCGCCGTCCTCGCCGACGAACAGGTCGAGCAGCGCGAGCACGTTGCGCGCGAACAGTTGCGAGGAGTGCTCGGCCATCGTCGCGGGCAGGTTCAGCGGCGAGACGATCTTCACGTCGTGGCGCACGACCGTCTGACCGGGCTCGGTCAGCTCGCAATTGCCACCCGCCTCGCCGGCGAGGTCGACGATCACCGAGCCGGGCTTCATCCCTTCGACGGCCTCCGCGGTCACGAGCCGCGGCGCGGGGCGCCCAGGAACGAGCGCGGTCGTGATCACGACGTCAAAGCCCTTGATCGCATCGGTCAGTGCCTGCTGCTGCTGGGCGCGCTCCTGCTCGGTCAGCTCTCGTGCGTAGCCGCCCTCGCCGCTTGCCTCGAGGCCAAGGTCGAGCCACTGCGCGCCGAGCGATTCGACCTGCTCGGCGACCTCGGGGCGCACGTCGTAGCCGGTCGTGCGCGCGCCGAGACGCTTGGCGGTCGCGAGCGCCTGAAGCCCCGCCACGCCGACGCCGAGCACGAGCACCTTCGCCGGCGGGATCGTGCCCGCGGCGGTCATCAGCATCGGGTAGAAGCGGCCCATCTCATCGGCTCCGAGCAGGGCGGCGCGGTAGCCCGCGACGTTGCTCTGCGAGGACAGCGCGTCCATCGCCTGGGCGCGCGAGATGCGCGGGATCGACTCCATCGCGAAGGCCGTGGCTTTGGCATCGGCCAGCGCGCGCGTCGTCTGCGGGCTCGTCAGCGGGGCGAGAAAGCCGATCAGGATCGAGCCGGAGCCGAGGCCGCGGATCGCCTGCGGGTCCGGCGGCGCGATCGTGAGCACCACGTCACAGCCCCACACCTCGGCAGCGTCGGCGGTCATCGTCGCGCCCGCGTCGGCGAAGGCGGCGTCGGTGAGCAGGGCGTCGGCTCCCGCGCCGTTCTGCACGACGACGTCGAGGCCCTTGGCCTTGAGCTTGCTGACGACCTCGGGCACGAGCGCCACCCTGTGCTCGCCAGCCGCGGTCTCCTTCGGTACGCCGATCCGCATTGAGGTGCGAGAACGTATCCGATCCCACCGATGAGCGGCGCCACGGTCTGCGAGACTCAAGCGACGATGACCGTGAACCTGACGCGCATCTACACGAAGCTCGGCGACGGCGGGGAGACCCATCTCGGCGATATGAGCCGCGTCTCGAAGCTCCACGCGCGTGTCGAGGCATACGGCACGGTTGACGAGCTCAACGCCACGATCGGCCTCGCGCTGCTGGCGCCGGGAATGCCCGAGCGGTTCGCTGCGTGGCTGGCGCGCGTACAGAACGATCTGCTCGACCTCGGCGCGGATCTGTCGGTCCCCGGCGCTGTCTCCGACGAGGAGCCAGACGCCGGCTCGCAGCGCACGCGCCTGCGCATCGGCCCCGAGTACACGGCCTGGCTCGAGCAGGCCTGCGACGAGGTCAACGCGACGCTCGAGCCGCTGCGCTCGTTCGTGATCCCCGGCGGCACGCCCGCGAGCGCGCACCTGCACATCTGCCGCACCGTCTGCCGCCGCGCCGAGCGGCGCACGATCGCCGTCGGCGAGGAGCTGAACGCCGAGGTAGTGCGCTACCTCAACCGGCTCTCGGACATGTTCTTCATCCTCGCGCGCGCCGCCAACGCGACATCGGCGGACGATGCGGGCTCAGAGCCCCTGTGGCGCCCCGGCGCAGGCTCCTCCCCCTCCTGACCCGGCGCCTCTTCTAGCTCGACAGGGAGGCGCGCCGGCGCGGCCAGTGACGCTCGGCCTCGCGCAACGCGGCGACGGCGAGCGCGACCCAGAACGTCGCGACGAGATAGCCGCCGAGCACGTCGCTGGGCATGTGCCAGGCGAGGATCAAGAGCGAGAGCCCGACCGCGGCGGCGAACAGCAGCGCGAGCACCATCGCAAACGGTCGCAGGCTCCGCGGCGTGACAAGCACTGCGCACAGCGCGAGCGTGAGTGCCGCGGTGGAGTGCCCGCTCGGCCACGAGGCCGGGCCGATGAACACCGAGCCGACGCTCACGTGAGGATGCGCCAGCAGCGGCTTGAGCGTCTCCGCGGTAAACGGCGCGAGCGCCATCACGACGGCGACCGCCACGGCCGTGCGCGGGCGCTCGCGGGCGAGTGCGAACGCGACAAGCGCCACGCCCCAGAGGATGAACAAGCCCGGTTCGAGCAGGTGCACGAGATGCCCCGCCAGCCAGTCGACCGAGCCCTTGTCCAGGCGCGTGAGGTGATCGAGCAGCACCGCGTCCTTGAGCTGCACGGCGGGGATCAGCTCGGCCACGCTCCACACGAGCGCCAGAGCGAGCACGCAGATCGCGCAGACCGCGAGCGCGCCCTGCGTCGAGGACCAGCGCGATACGGCGGCCGGGCGCATCTTCGGGCGCACGGCTGCGGCAGTGTAAGCGTGTCCGGGCATCCTCACAAGGGTAGGGCCGTTGCTAAAGCGCGGCTGAAACCGTCACGCCCAGCGCGGATGCGCGCAGCGCCTCGATCAACGCCGCGACGGCGCGGGTGATCGTGCGGCGCGTCTCGTGGCGGCGGCGTTCGCGCGCGGCGTTGGCC
>JACDGG010000169.1 GCA_013815355.1 Solirubrobacterales bacterium | reverse complement strand
GGATCGGCTGGCGCACGCGCAGCGCCGGCGCGAGCGCCGTCGGCGCGGTCGGCTCGGGCGTGCTCGTGATCGCGCGCCTCGTGATGTTCGTGGCGACGCTGATCGCGCTGCTGATCGGTCTCGCGATCGTGCTGCGCGATGTCGATGCCAACGGCGCCAACACGATCGTCAAAGGCATTCACGACGGCGCCAACTTCTTCGCCGGAGCGTTCACGGGTCTGATCAAGTTCAACGGCCATCCCAAGCGGGCGATCAGCGTCGACTGGGGCATCGCCCTGCTCGTGTATCTGTTCGTGGGCGCGGTCATCTCGCGCTTCATCGCGCGGATCGGCCGTGGCGGCCTGCGCGCCGAGCAGAGCCGCCGCGCGGCGCTGCGTTAGATCGCGCGCGGCGCGGCGCTGACTCGCGCCTTAGAGTCCTCGGGGTGTTCGAGCTAGACGCCTACCTCGCCCGCATCGGCCTGAGCGGGCGGCCCGGCGTGCGCGAGCTGCACCGCGCGCACACTGCCGCGATCCCGTTCGAGAACCTCGACCCGCAGCGCGGCGTGGTCGTCTCCCTGGCGCTGGAGGATCTGCAGCGCAAGCTCGTCGAGCAGCGCCGCGGCGGCTACTGCTTCGAGCAGAACCTGCTGCTGAAGGCGGCGCTAGAGGCGCTCGGCGCCGAGGTCGAGCTGCTCCTCGCGCGCGTGCGACTGCGCTCTGCGCCCGGCGTCACGCGTCCGCGCAGCCATCTGCTGCTGCGCGTCCGCGCCGAGGGCGCGGTGTGGCACGCCGACGTCGGCTTCGGTTTGGGCACCCTGCTGGAGCCGCTGCCGTTCGGGCCGGGCGAGGCGCACGAGCAGAGCGGATGGCGCTTTCGCGTAATTGCCGACGGTCCCGAGCATGTGCTGCAGACGGTGCAGGACGGCGAATGGATCGACCTCTACGGCTTCCCCGAGCAGGCCGTGCCGCTGATCGACGTCGAGACGATCAACTGGTGGACGTGCACCCATCCTCGCTCGCCTTTTGTGACCGGGCTGATCGCGAGCGTCAACGACCGCGACGGCACGCGCGTCTCGCTCAGCGACTGGTCGGGGCTGATGCTGAGTGAGTGCACGCCGGCCGCGCGCGTCGACACGCCCGTGGAGCGCGAGCTGGTTCCGGCTCTGCTCGCCGAGCGCTTCGGGCTGGGCGGGTTCGCCCTGGATGCGGGCGGGCGGCTCGTGCTCAGTGGCGCCTGAGGCCCGCTGGCACCGCGATCACGGGCACGGAGGCCTGTTGCAAGAGCTCTCGTTGCGGTCGAAGCCGACGGTCAGGCAGCGTCCCCGCCTGCGGGCGTTCTCGGCGTTGGGCGTCATGCGCGCGCCCCGGCGCGATCGAGCTCGTCGAGATAGGGAGAGAGGTACTTTGCGGCGATCTTGCTCGGCGGCGACCAGCTCGGCTGCTCGCTGATCTCGGAGCTGAAGCCGGCGCCGCCGGTGATGCGGGCGGTCAGGTAGAGGGGTTGCTCGCCCGTCAGCAGCATCCCGCGGATGACGGGATGAAACGGCTCCGGGGTGAGCTTCGCACCGGCTCGCGCCGCGATCGCCTGGGCCGCCGCGTCGGCCTGCTGGGAGGCGATGCCGCCGTGCTTGACCGCGAACTCGGTCGCGTCGCCGGCCGCGTAGATGTGCTCGTCCTCCAGCAGCCGGCAGTGCTCGTCCACGCGCAGGAATCCGTGTTCGCTCAGCGGCACGCCGCGTATCTCCGGGCCGTAGAGCTCGGGGAGCGAGACGACGCGGTCGACCTTCAGGTGCCGATCGCCGGGGTTGACGACGATCTCGCCGGTGCGCGGCACCTCCACGTAGCCAGATGTGATCGTCGTGATCCTGGCCTGCGCGAGCAGCTCGGCGACGGCGGCGCTGGCCGTCAGCCCGAAGATCGCCAGCGGGCTGTCCTCGGGCGTGATGATCGTCGTCGCCAGCTCGACGCTCATGTCGTAGGCCCGCGCCGCGGTCATCATCGCGAGCTCGTACAAGGGCATCGGCCAGGCCATGCGCGCAGGCGCCACGAAGGCGACGCTCGAGACGTAGCCGCCCTCGATGTCCTGGATCAGGCCGTGCAGCGTCTCATCGAGCCCCCGGTCGTCGATCGTGATCGCGTGCTCGAAACGCGCTGAGATGCGCGCCCCCATTGCCAGCACGAGCACGTCGTAGCCGATCTCGGCGCCGGCAGCGGTGTGCACGAGCTGCTTGGCGGGCTCGACCCAGGCGAGCTCGTCGCTCACGAGCTTCGCGCCCACGTCGCGCATGATCGGGGCGAGCGGGTAGCGCGCCGCCCGCGGGTAGGCGAACGGCTCGCGTATCGTCATCGGGCGGTAGAGGAGCTCTTCGTTTGGGGCGAGGACCGTCGTGTCGCACAGCCCGGGCGCGAGCTCGCGCAGGGCGAGCACCGTCTCCAGCGCGGCCACGCCGCCGCCGACGATCAGGACACGGAGCTTGGATGGAGGAGCTTGACTTGTCATGCCTGCAAGTTAGCTGCGCCGGTCACTCGCGCCAGCCGAGGAAAGCCGCCGACGGTGCGGGAAAACTACTGAGGCCGCGCTCTCGCGCGCTCCTCACATCTCGCTCGCGTGGTCCTCGATCCGCTCGAAGCAGCTGCGGTGATAGCAGCGGACTCCGGGATGGACCGCATGGGGCTCGGCGGCTCGCGAGGTTTCTCGCGGGCGGCCATCGGCGAGCACGACGAGCGGCTCGTACACCCCGATCGTCTGCTCGCAATGCGTGCACCTGGGCTCGATCATCAACCAACGAGCGTAAGTCGTGAACGAGAGAATGAGAAACCGGTAATTGCCGCAGCACGTTGGGGCTAACTACTGATTCACAACGGGCCCGCCCGGCGGACGCTCTCTCGGTCGCATCATCGCGGGTATGTGCGCAGGAGCGCACATACAGATAGATGAGACTAGGCTCGAAAGCGGTGACAGAGACTTCTGAGGATCTGTGGCTTCCTCGCCTCCTGGAGGTGGGCCGCTCGCTCGTGACCGAGCTCGATCTGGAGGTCATCCTGGACCGTGTGCTCGAGACGGCGCGGGAGATCACGGGAGCGCGCTACGCCGCCGTCGGCGTGCTCAACGAGCGCCGCACGGAACTGTCGCGGTTCCTCACGTCGGGCTTCGACGAGGAGACCCACCGCAGGGTCGGTGAGCTTCCACGGGGCCGCGGAGTGCTCGGAGTGCTGATCGAGCGCCCCGAGCCGCTGCGCCTCGGCGATGTCGGCTCCCATCCGCGCAGCTACGGCTTCCCCGTCGGGCATCCGGTTATGCGCAGCTTCCTCGGCGTGCCTGTGGTGGTGCGCGGTCAGGCGTGGGGGAACCTCTATCTTGCCGAGAAGGAGGGCGGCGAGTTCAGCGAGCGCGACGAGCAGGCGGTCGTGATCCTGGCCGATTGGGCGGCCGTGGCAATCCACAACGCCCGTCTGTATGAGACGAGCGAGCTGCGCCGCCACGAGCTCGAGAAAGCCGTCCGGGGCCTGGAGGCCACGCGCGACGTCGCCGTGGCGATCGGCGGTGAGATCGCGCTCGAGCACGTACTCGAGCTGATCGCAAAGCGCGGGCGCGCGCTCGTCCGAGCGCGCAGCCTCGTGATCATGCTGCGCGACGACGAGGAGCTTGTCGTGCACGCGAGCGCCGGTCACGCCGAGGAGCGCCGCGGCGCGCGCCTGCCGATCGCGGGCTCGAGCTCCGGTCAGGTGCTCCAGCGCGGTCGTCCCGAGCGCATCACGGACGTCGATGCGCGCCTGGGCATCGCGCCGGCCAGCTTCGGCGTCTTGGACGCGCGCACGGCGCTGCTCGTGCCGATGATGTACCGCGGCGAGGCGGTCGGGGTTCTGGCGGCGTTCGACCGGGGCGAGGACGGCGCGACGTTCACCGAGGACGACGAGCAGACGCTGCGAACGTTCGCCGCGAGCGCCGCGACCGCGGTCGCGCTCGCGCAGAGCGTGCTCGCCGAGCGGCTGCGCGCTTCGCTGGCGGCGGCGGATGAGGAGCGCAAGCGCTGGGCCCGAGAGCTGCACGATGAGACGCTGCAGGGTCTCGGCGGCCTGCGCGTTCTGCTCTCCGCGGCGCTGCGGCGCGACGACGCCGAGCTGACGCGCGAGGCCATGCGCGAAGCGGTCTCGCACCTCGATCGCGAGATCGCCAACCTGCGCTCGATCATTACCGAGCTGCGCCCCGCCGCGCTCGACGAGCTCGGGCTGCGCGCGGCGATCGAATCGCTGCTTGACCGCTACAGCGAGCAGAACGGCCTTGAGATCGCGCGCGAGCTGGCCGTGAGCTCCGGAGTCGGCGGTGGCGAGGAGCGTCTCGACGCGGCGTTGGAGACGGCCGCATACCGCCTCGTGCAGGAGGCGCTCACGAACGTCGTCAAGCACGCCCATGCAACGAGCGTGCGTGTGATGGTCGTCGAGTCCAGCGGCGAGCTGCTGATCGAGGTGCAGGACGACGGCGAGGGCTTCGACGCAGCCACCGTCGCGCGGGGCTTCGGCCTCACCGGGATGAACGAGCGCGTGAGCCTCGCGGGCGGCTCGCTCAGCATCGGGCCGTGTGACGGCGGGACGCTGCTCAGCGCGCGGATGCCCGCGCGGCGCGGCAGCGAGCCGGCGATGAGCTCACGCGCCGATCAACCCGCGTCTTAGCGCGTAGCGGACCAGTTCGGCGCGCGTGCCGAGTCCGAGCTTCTTGTGGATGTGCGCGCGGTGGGTCTCGATCGTGCGCGGCGAGAGCTGAAGCTTTCGCGCGATCTCGACGCTCGTGTGGCCATAGGCGATCAGGCGCAGCACCTCGACCTCGCGCTGAGTGAGCTTGTGATCGGTGAGCGTGCGGTGGCGCTCGTTGAGCCGGGCCGCCACGCGCGGGCTGACGAACTCGTGATCGGCGGCGGCCGCGCGGATCGCCTGCGCCAGCTCCGCGTCGGCGAGGTCCTTGGCCACGAAGCCGACCGCGCCGGCTGTGAGCGCGCGCTGGGCGAACTGCGGGTCCTCTTCCATCGAGATCATGACGATCCGCGTCTCGGGCGCACGCTCGCTGAGCGTGCGCACCGCGTCGAGGCTCGAGCTGCCGGCCATGTGCATGTCGAGCACCAGCACTCGCGGACGGTGCTCCTGAACCTCGCATGCGACCGCGGCATGGTCGCCCGCTTCGGCGAGAACCTCGAGGTCGAGCTCGCTGTCGAGCAGGCGCCGCAGGCTGTGGCGCATCGGCAGGTGACCGTCGGCGAGCACGACGCCGATCGGCTCGGGAATGGGTGCGAGCGCTTGGGGCTCCTCGGGGGGTGGTGCCAGTCGCAGATTTGCTGCCATAAGAGCAAGCTAGCCCGGGCGCGCGGCTCTGACCACCGGGTAAACACTCCGATCCGCCGCGGGTAAGCACTGATTTGCAATCCCTTCGGCGTCCGGGTATCGGCGCGGGCTCGATGGCGAGCCTGCTCGGGGTCTGCGACGATCGCGGCCTGCTGGTGATTACCCACGACGCCGCCCCACTGGAGGGCTATGATCGCGTTCTGCGACTGCAGCACGGATCGATCGCGAGCCGCGGCGCCCCGCGCTCGGCTCTCGCACTCGCCTGAGCAGCCACCGCACCGAGCCATGCGCAGATGGGCGTGAGCTTCGCCACGCTCGTCGTGATCGTGCTCGCCGGCCTCGGCGGACCGCTGCTGGGAGTGCTCGGCCAGCGGCGCTTCGTCCCCGTCGTCGCTGGGGAGATCCTCGCGGGCATCCTCGTGGGACCGGCGGTGCTCGACGGCGTCGACCCGGCCAATGCCACGGTCTTCGCGCTCGGCCAGGTCGGCTTCGCGATGCTGATGCTGACGGTCGGCATGCACCTGCCGCTGCGCGACAGGCGCCTCGCGGCATCGGCGCGCCAAGGTGCGCTGCTCGCGCTTCTCGTCTGCCTGCTGGCGCTGCCCTCCGGCCTGCTCGCCGCAAGCATCGCCGGCACCGGGCACGCGGCGATCTACGCGGTCGTGCTCGCGTCGGGCTCGGCCGCCGTGCTGCTGCCGGCCTTCGAGGAGCTCGGCCTCGAGGGCGCCGCGGTGATGAGCGTGATGGCGCAGGTCACGATCGCCGATGTGATCACGATCCTCTCGGTGCCGATCGTGCTCGAGCCGGGACGCGTGACCCACGCCGCGCTCGGTGCGGCGC
>JACDGG010000168.1 GCA_013815355.1 Solirubrobacterales bacterium | reverse complement strand
CTGCCGTCGAGCGCCTCGACCCGCGCGCGCAGCCCCGCGAGGCCCGTCCCCTCGGCGTCGGCCCCGCCGCGACCGTCGTCACCGACGCGCACGACGAGCGCGCGCGTCTCGTTGCGCAGCGCGACCCAACTGTGCTGCGCGTGGGCGTGCTTCGCCGTGTTCGTCAGCGCCTCGGCGACGACGAAGTAAGCGGCGCTCTCGATCGCCGGCCCGCGCGTGCGATGCGCGTCCGCCTCAACAGCCGTGCCCAGGCCGTAGCGCGCCGCGAGCGACTCGACCGCCGCGAGCAGCCCGCGATCGGCGAGCAGCGGCGGCACGATCCCGCGCGCGAGGTCGCGCAGCTCGCCGATCGCGAGCTGCGCCTCGCGCTTGGCGTCCTTGATCAGTTGCTGCACCTCGGGCTGCTCGCCCGCGCGCAGCTCGGCGCGTCCGAGCTGCAGCGTCAGCGCGACGAGCCGCGCCTGCGCGCCGTCGTGCAGGTCGCGCTCGATGCGCCGCAGCTCGGCGGCCTGCGCATCGACCGCCTGGCGGCGGGTACGCGTGAGCAGATCGATCCTCGCCCTCAGCGCTCGTCGCCCGCGGGCGACGAGCACCCGGTCCTGCAACGCGATCAGCGAGTAGGCGCTACCGGATGTCGCGAGGCCCAGCAGCGCCCACGCCGGCCAGAACTCGTGCACGCCGGCGAGCAGCCACGTCAGAAGCCAGGTGAACACGAGGATCATCGCGGCCGCGCCGACGAGCGCCCACACGCACGCCACGCGGCGCACGGGCCCGCGCTCGCGCCCCCAGGCCCAGCCGGCGCTCATGTCGAGCAGCACGAGATCGCCGAGCCCGAGCCAGGCCCATGCGGGCCACAGGTAGCCCTGCCCGTCGAGCAGCCAGATCGCGCCGAGCAGCACCGCCGCGAGAAAGGACAGCCGGCGCAGCAGCGAGCGTGCGTATTCGCCGATCGAGAGCCCCGCGGCGAGCGCCGGCATCCAGCGCCGGTGCCCGGGCCCCGGCACCGGCGAGACCTCCAGCGAGAGCCGCGCGCGTTGCTCCATCGCGGCTATCGTCGCACGACCCAGCCGCAAGCGAGCGCTCAGCCGCCGAGCGCCTTCGCCGCCCGGCGCTCGGGCGCGATGCGCTGCACCCCCCATACGAGTCCGGCGCGCTCGAGCGCCGCGATCACGAGGCCCGAGAGATCGATCTCGGCGCGCGCCATGCCGTGGAAGGCCGACGTCGGGAAGGCGTGGTGGTTGTTGTGCCAGGCCTCGCCGAAGGAGAGCGGCGCAAGCCACGAGAGGTTGCGCGAGTGATCCTCGGTGCTGAAGCGACGGCGCCCGAAGAAGTGGCACAGCGAGTTGATGCTGTAGGTCACGTGGTGCAGCAGGAAGATGCGCGCCGCGCCGCCCCACAGCATCCCCTCAAAACCCGCGCCGATCGTGCCGCCGAGCGCCACGCCGAGCCCGAACGGGATCGCGAGGCCCACGAGCGACCAGAGCACGAACGTCGCATCGACGAAGCTGACTACCGGGTCGGCCACGAGGTCTGCTGCGAAGCGCTCGCGCGCGGCGCGCTGGCTGTGGTCGAACAGCCAGCCGAGATGCGCGTGGCCGAGGCCGCGCAGCGCGCCGCGCCAGCCGCCGCCGTGCTCGACGTGGGGGCTGTGCGGGTCGCCGAGGCGGTCGCTGTAGGCGTGGTGCTTGCGGTGGTCGGCGACCCAGGAGATGACCGGGCCCTCGACCGCCATCGTGCCCAGCACCGCGAAGAGGCCGCGCAGCGCCGGCGAGGTCTGAAAGCTGCGGTGCGTCAGCAGCCGGTGAAAGCCGATCGTGATGCCGAGGCCCGTGGGCACGTACATAGCCACGAAGATCAGCACGTCGCGCCAGCGCAGCTCACGGCCCCACAGCTGCGCGCCGGCGAGCACGAGCAAGAGCGGCGGCACGACCGTGATCAGCGCGGTGAGGGCGCGGTCGAGGTTCTTCAGCACGGGGACCCGGATCTCCTCGGGCGTCGGTGCGGCGCTGCTCATGCGCCCATGATGCTCGCCGCGGGACCGGATGTCGATGCGGCCGACCACCGAGCCCGCGGTGGCACGCCCCCGGCTGTGGGGTGGGGATAACCCCCCCTGCGAACGGAGCTTCAAACGAGGTTCGACCCGCATCCAGTCCCGGTGCCCGCAGGCTCAGTAGTGCTTTCAGTTGGGCTGTGAGACCTCGATACCGGCGGCCTGTGCGGCGTCGGTGAGGCGCGCGTCGTAGCAGTACAAGCGCTCGAGGTGCCCTCCGAGGCTCAGAATGCTCGCCAGGTGCAGCGCATCGAGTGAGCGCAGCTCGGCCGGGTCCAGCTCGGCAGCCGCGTCGAGGATCGGCGCATCGAGGGCGATGATCGTGATCGCGGTCAGGGCAACGCGAGCGCGTCTCGACGCCAGCTCGCCGTAGCGCCGAGCGGCGCGGCGTCCCTCCACGATCAGCAGGGAACTGCTGATCAGCTCTCTCCCCTCGAGCTCGTGCCGCAGCGCGTGGCTCTCCGGCTCGGAGCGCACGAGCTTGATGAACGCCGAAGTGTCCAGATAGTCAGGCAAGCGCCCTATAGGCGCTCTGAGCGCAGCTCGTCGAGCACCTCGCCGGAGGGCGGCCCCGGGATCGTCTCAGGCAGATCCTCGAGGACGTCGAGCAGGCTCCCCTGTCCGCGCTTGGCTCCCCGCTCGGCGACAAGCCGATCGACCACCGATGCGCGCCCAGGGGCAGGCGTCAGCTGTGCGATCTCCCGACCGCGATCGGTGATCAGGAACGACTCCCCGCCTCGGACGCGCTGCGCATAGCGGCTGAGGTTCTGGCGCATCTCCCGGATACCGACGATCTCCATTGTGCGTCATTGTAGCGCGTTCTGGCGCGCCACTGTGCGTCGCTCGGGTTGACACAGCCGAGCGGCAAGCTCCCCGCCGAGGACCGGAACGACCCGACCTCCCTCTCCCGGCGTCACAGCACTACCCTTCAGAAGTATGAACGCGAGTCGATCATGAGCGACACCGGCGAGCTCGAGCTGCGCGAGATCGTCCTGCACTCTCACCGCCTCGCCTATCGCCAGGCAGGCGATGAGGGTCCTGTGCTCGTGCTGATCCACGGCATCACCTCCGATTCGAGCACCTGGCGGCGGGTCATGCCCCACCTCGCGCGGCGCTTCCAGGTGATCGCCCCCGACCTGATTGGCCACGGCGGCTCGGCCAAGCCCAAGGGCGACTACTCCCTCGGCGCGCACGCGAGCGTCGTGCGCGACCTGCTCGTGGCGCTCGGCCACGAGCGCGCGAGCTTCGTCGGGCACTCGCTCGGTGGCGGCATCGCGATGCAGCTCTCCTACCAGTTCCCCGAGCGCTGCGAGCGGCTCGTGCTCGTCGACAGCGGCGGGCTCGGGCGCGACGTCAGCCTGCTGCTGCGGGCGGCCACGCTGCCCGGCTCAGAGCTCGTGCTGCCGCTGCTCGCCGCCACCCGCCTGCTCGACGCGGGGCGCATCGCCGGCGGCCTGCTGGGACGCCTCGGCCTGCGCGCAGGTACCGACATCGAGGAGATCGCCCGCGGTCACGCCACGCTCGCCGACGCCGAGACGCGCTCGGCCTTCCTGCACACGCTGCGCTCGGTCGTCGAGCCCGGGGGGCAGCGCGTGAACGCCGCCAACCGCCTGTATCTGACCGAGCAGCTGCCGCTGCTGTTGCTGTGGGGCGAGCGCGACTCGCTGATCCCCGTCGAGCACGGCCGCGAGACCCATGCGCTGCTGCCCGCCAGCCGTCTCGAGGTCTTCGCGGAGTCCGGGCACTTCCCGCAGCTCGATGAGCCCGAGTCCTTCATCCATGTGCTCGGCGACTTCATCGACTCGACCGAGCCTGCGGCTCTCGACGCCGAGGCTTGGCGCGAGCTGCTGATGGCCGGGTAGCGAGCCTCAGGCGGGGCGCACGTCGAGCACGATCTTGCCCGTCGCGCGGCGCTCGTCGAGCGCGTGCAGCGCGTCGGCAGCGTGCTCCATCGCGAAGCGCTCGCCGACGATCGGCCTGATAAAGCCACCCTCGATCATGCCCGCGATCGCTTCGCCGATCTCGATGTTCAGCTGGGGCTTGCCCATCACGTAGGCGCCCCAGCCGGCGCCGATCACCTCGGTGTTCTTCAGCAGCAGGCGGTTGACCTTGACCTCGGGGATCGAGCCGCCGGTGAAGCCGACGACGATCAGCCGGCCGTTCTCGCGCAGCGAGCGCAGGCTGTCGGTGAAGCGATCGCCGCCGACTGGGTCGAGCACCACATCGACGCCACCGCCGGAGAGCTCTTTGACCTCGTCCTTCCAGCCCTCGCTCAGCATCACGACCTGATCGGCGCCCGCCTGCAGCGCGACACGCTGCTTCTCCTCGCTGGAGACCAGCGCGATCGTGCTCGCGCCGAGCGCCTTGGCGACCTGCAGCGAGGCCGTGCCGACGCCACCGCCAGCGCCGTGCACGAGCACGCTCTCGCCCTCCTTCAGGCGCCCGCGCAGCACGAGTGAGAAGTAGGCGGTGTGGTAGTTGAGGATCAGCCCCGCGCCCTGCGCGAAGTCCATCGAGTCGGGCAGCGCGAACGTGAAGAACGCCGGCGCCACCGTCGTCTCGGCGAAGCCCCCGAGCGCGCAGAAGGCCGCCACGCGCTCGCCCGCGGCGACCGCGGCGCCGGGCGGAGCGCTGATCACGACGCCCGCGACCTCGCTTCCCGGCACGAACGGCAGCGGCGGTTTCATCTGGTACATCCCGCGCGTCTGCAGCAGCTCCGGGAAGGACACGCCCGCGGCGTGGACCTCGACGAGCACCCCCTCGCCCGGCGTGAGCATGTGCGAGGCCTCGGGCTCGGGCAGCTCCAGGAGCTTCAGCGACGTGTCCGGGCCGGACTCCTCGACTATCTGGATGGCTCTCATCTGCGTGATTATGTCCGAGTCAGCGACGCCGGGCCGTGCCGAGGATGTGGGCGGCCGGCGGCAGGTAGCGCGACGGACTGAAGGCGAAGCGCCTAAAGCTCTCCAGCGCGAAGCCCGCATCGGCGATCGCGGCGGCCGTGTCGCGGCCGAGATGGCAGCCGCCGGCGATACGCGGCCAGAACGTCGCATCGGCCAGGTCCTGCACGCGCGCTTCGCCCGGCTTTCGCGCGCGCACATGCTCGTAGAAGCGGAGCTCGCCGCCGGGGCGGATCACGCGAAACAGCTCGCCGAGCGCGAGTGGCTGGTCGGGCACCGTGCACAGCACGAGCGAGGCCACGCCGACGTCGAAGCTCGCCTCCTGAAAGGGCAGCCGCGAGGCGTGACCGTCGCTCACCGAGACCGTCACGGGCGCGTGGCTCGCGGCCTGCCGCGCACGCTCGCGCAGGTGGCGCTCGGGCTCGAGCGCCGTCACCTCCGTGACCGTGGGTGGATAGTGCGCGAAGTTGGCGCCGGCCCCGGCGCCGATCTCGAGCACACGCCCGCTTGCGCCCGCGAGCAGCTCGCGCCTGTGCTCGGCGCCGCCGCGCCCGTCGGCGGCCTGCGCCAGGCGCATGTAGACGCGCGCGAACAGCGGGTGGCGAACCTCGTCGTGCGTCGCGCCCTGCATCAGTCGACCCGCAGCACGGCCTTGCCCGCGATGCGCCTGTCCATCAACGCTTCGATCGCTCCCGCCGCCTGGCGCCAGGAGGCTTCGAGGTCGATCGAGCAGTCAAGGCGCCCGTCGGCGACGAGCTCCGCCAGGCGCCCGAGGTCGCGCGTGCCCGAGCGCTCGTGGCGCAGCTGGGCGAACAGGAACAGGCCGTGCAGGCGCGCGCCGGGAGCGCGGCCGAAGAACGCGCGCGTGGGGAACTGCACGGGCGTCGTGTCGCTCGAGGCGAAGCATACGATCGCGCCGAAGGAGGCCACGCGCTGGATCGCCGCCGCGAGGCTCGCCCCGCCGACGCCCTCCACGATCCCGTCGAACTCCTCGCCTTCGGGCTCGAGCGTCTCGATCACCTCATCGGCGCCGAGCTCGCTGAGGCCCCGTGCGCGCTCGGGGCTCGAGGAGACCGCGGTCACATGGGCGCCCGCGAGCTTGGCGAGCTGGATCGCAAAGCGCCCGACGCCGCCGCTTGCGCCCGTCACGAGCACGCGGCGCGAGAGCACCGGCCCGATGATGTCAAGCGCCTTCAGCGCCGTCAGCCCGGCGACCGGCAGCGTCGCGGCCTGCGCGTCGCTGACGCCCTCGGGCAGCGGCGCGAGCGTGTCGGTGTCGAGCGCCACGAGCTCCGCCCACGCGC
>JACDGG010000167.1 GCA_013815355.1 Solirubrobacterales bacterium | reverse complement strand
AGACGAACGCCAGGCTCTACCGAGCGTACCTGCTCAAGGAGCAGCTGCGCCAGATCTACCGAGTCCCCGCCAAGCACGCCGAGACACTCCTCGACGGCTGGCTGGCTTGGGCACGGCGGTCCCGGCTACCGTCGTTCGTCAAGCTCGCACGCACGATCACAGCCCAGCGCGACGGGATCCTCGCCGCCGTCAAGCACGGCCTGTCCAACGCCCGCGTTGAGCAGCTCAACACCCAGATCCGACTGATCACCCGACAAGCGTTCGGGTTTCACTCACCCAGCCCACTGATCGCACTCGCGATGCTCAAACTCGCAGGCCTCTGCCCCCCGCTACCCCGGTAAATCACCCACGGAAACGTCAGGAGGGCCGTTTTTCTCAGCGCCCCCGGCCACACACAATGCGAACCTAACGGCGCGGATCGAGGCTGAGCTGGTTTCGCTGCCTCGATAGCGCTCGCCTGATTGCCACTCGTCTTGCGTGTCGGCCGCTGGTTAGCGATCCCGGAGATAGTGCAGCCCGACGCCAGAAAGCTGACGCCGGCCCAGACCGAAGATCGGCTCCTCACCCCGCCCGCCGGTAGCGGATGTGCGTGGCGAGCGGAGAGTGGACCACCTCGACCGGCTCGAACCCGAGGGACTCGACTCCGTCGAACAGCCGCTCGCCGGACCCGAACAGGACGGGGACCACGTCGAGCGTGAGTTCGTCGATCACTCCGGCGGCGAGCGCCTGACGGACGGTCGAGGCGCCGCCCGCGATGTCGATGCCATCCTCGCCGGCTATCTCACGCGCCTTCGCGTATGCGGCCTCGAAGCCCTGGGTGACGAAGTGGAAGCTCGTGCCGCCCTCCATCTCGATCGGCTCGCGGGCGTGGTGGGTGAGCACGAAAACCGGCGCGTGGTAGGGCGGCTCGGAGCCCCACCATCCGTCCCAGTCCTCATCCCATTCGCCGCGGATCGGCCCGAACATGTTGCGGCCCATGACGTAGGCCCCGCGCGGTCGCATGAGCCAGCCCTCTGCCGTCGCGTCGGCGTCGTTCGCGCGCTCGTCGCCGAGGTGCCAGCTATGGACCTCCCTGCCGCGCTTCCCCAGCGGATTCTCCCGGCTCTGGTCCGGTCCGGCGACAAAGCCGTCGAGCGAGATCGACATGTGGCAGGTGGTGTCCGGCATCGGCGTCCTCCAAGTAATTGCGGTTTGCAAGCGCCGGCAACGTATCGCACGGGAAAGGTGGTGGCAAGCTGCAAGTACCATCTACGTCATGGCGACACGTCCGGCCAGCGAACCTCGCTCGGGCTGCCCGATCAACGCGGCAGTGGAGGTGATTGGCGACCACTGGTCACCGCTCGTCCTGCGAGACATCATGTTCGGCAACCGGCGGCATTTCCGCGTTCTGCAAGAGTCCTCGGAGGAGGGCATCGCCTCGAACATCCTCGCCGACCGCCTCCGACGGCTCGTCTCGGCCGGGCTGCTCACGCGAGCGGATGCGGGTCGCGGGCGCCGCGTGACCTACAGCCTCACCGAGGCGTCGATCGAGCTGGTCCCTGTGATGGCCGCGCTCGGTGAGTGGGGCCTGCACAACCGGGCCACGACCCCTACGCTCCGCGTGCGAGCAGAACTACTGGCCGATGGCGGACCCGCGCTCTGGGAGGACCTCATGGCCGAGCTGCGTACCGAGCACCTCGGGGTGCCCCCGCCGCCGGGCGGTGATCCGAGCGCGACCGAGCGCCTGGCCGCCGCCTACGCCGAGGCCGTCGCCCGCGAGGAGGGCTGAAGCGATCCCCGGCTCATACCGCGTCAACTCGGCTTTCGTGCCGGCCGCCCAGTCTCATATCAATGAGACCTGTGACGGTCCGCGCTGTCTCATATGGATGAGACGAACCAGTCTCATATGAGTGAGATTTCTGTCTCATATGGGTGAGACGCCGCATGTTGCAACCGGCCAATTGCCGCCCATACAACGGATAGTGCGTCAGTTTGAGAATCGGCTGACTGCGGCGCTCGCCACTGGCTACGTTCTGAGGCGATGCGGACTGCCGAGCCTGCGACCCAACGCGCCGTTGTGCGGCTGGTGCTCGAACGGGAGCGCACCCTGGACGGGCTTGGGCGACTTCTCGGCTCCGAGGCTGTCGCGGCGGTCAAGACGCTCGCTGCTGATCGTGTCGTCATCCGCCACGGTGAGCGCTTGTGGGCCTCCCCGTGCCTGTCCCGGCTAGAGGCTTTGGGGCTCGTGGCGGCCTAACGCGCTGGTACGCTCAGACCATGCCCGACCGCTCACGCAAGCGTCCCCGCGACCCGAGCCAGCTCGGCAAGCTGATTGTGGACATCGCCGTTGGCGAGATCAAGGACCCGGACCCCAACACCGGGAAGGACCCGGCTGCCGTCGCATTGGGCCGCAAGGGAGGCATGAAGGGCGGGAAGGCCAGGGCCGCGAAGCTCACGGCAGATGAGCGATCAGCGAGTGCCCGCAAAGCCGCACAGGCGCGTTGGCAAAAAGCACGGCATCCAACAACGGATCGCTAGGGGCGTTCGTCAGATCATCCCGTAGACCGCTCGCTCGCCACCACCGAACCCAAAGCGGACGTAATCGAACACCCCCGCTCGTCCCAACACATGACGAATAGTCGCTGGATTAATTGGAAAGATCACCGGGATCTCGACCCAAACATCGCAGAGCCGCGCCATCACCGATGCCTCACCACAGGGAAGCCGTCGCCCGGGCACGATGCCTTGGAGAAATCTAAGGGGAAGTTCCTTCGGGTTCAGCCCAAGGGCAGTAGCAACATCGTGACCTAGCATCGTTATCTCGGCGCCTGTATCGACCATGACGCCGGTTTCATGTGCTCCCATAAGGACTCCGCGCGAGTCGGTAGACGCGAACTCGACATCCACAATCGGCCGACCGGTAGGCTCGGCGCTGTAGTCGCCCCGGTGGCTGAAGTGGACGGTATGAGAGGCTGTTAGCTGCGCGAGGCTCAAGCGCCGATCTGAACCGAGGTCGGCCGCACGAACACAATTGACAAATTGCTACTCACGGGTTCGTGGCGTCGTCCAAGCGCGAGCGGTGAGAGATCGGCGTCAATAGGCTCAAACTGGTCATTTAGCATGACCCATTGGCCCTCATAAGGCCTCGCCTTTGGACTCGCCAGCCACATGGAGGTCGGTGAGTCCCGATCGGGGGATCGCTCAAGCGAGCTGGTCGCTGCGGTCCCACCCGCAGTCCTAAAATCAATGGCGCCTGCGTAATACGATGACATCACGACACCTCATCATCGACGCCGGACACGGTGGAACTTGAGCCCTCGGGCTGGCCTGTCGTAGATGGGGCGACGGTCGGAATGCTGCCGTGCTCAGCCTCGTACAGCTCGATGTTCTCGGCGAGCGCGGCGAGCATAGCCTTGGCGTGCTGCGGCGACATGACTACGCTTTGGGCGACGCGGTAGCTGGCGTTGAAGCGCAGCTCGCCAGTATCGGACCGCTCCACCGCCCCCTCCGAGGGGAGCCCCCTCAGAAACATGAGGCTGAAGTCCCAAGGCGAGAAATAGATGGCGATCCCATTTACGTAGATCGAGGGACCGCCGGGCTCGGCGGCAGACATCAGGTTCGGCATATTCAGAACGAAAGGGGGCTGGTTGGGTGATGTGCTCATAGCAAAGGGGTCGGACGGAAGGTCCGACTATCGTAACTTAGCGGCTCGAAGCGCTGCTGTCGCAAGCCGAAGTGCAAGATCTTCCGTCCGATCGCTCACGCATAATGTTCATTATGAACAGGCTGAGCATCGAGCGGAGGGCGCAGATCATCGCCATGCTCACGGAGGGGAACAGCATGAGGGCCACGGCCCGGATGGCCGGATGCTCGTTCAACACCGTGTCCAAGCTGCTGCTCGATGTGGGCGCGGCCTGCACGGAGTACCAGGACCGCACGCTGCGCGACCTTCATTGCACGGAGGTCCAGTGCGACGAGATTTGGAGCTTTGTCGGCTCGAAGGCCAAGAACGTCCCCGAGGACCGCAAGGGCGAGTTCGGCGTCGGTGACGTGTGGTGCTGGGTCGCTATCGACGCGGAGAGCAAGCTGGTGCCATCGTGGCTGCTCGGCGAACGCAAGACCGGCGACTGCATCGCTTTCCTCGATGACCTGCGCGACCGGCTGCGCTACCGCATTCAGCTCTCGACAGACGCCCACGCGAGCTACAAGGGCGCCGTGGGGCTCGTGTTCGCCGGCGACGTGGATTGGGCGCAGGTCATCAAGGAATACAAGTCCACGAACGTCGCTCCGGGCCGCTACAGCCCGCCAGCGTGTACCGGGATGCACGTCAGGGCGCAGCTCGGGAACCCGGACCTGACCAAGACCAGTACGATCTACATCGAGCGGCAGAACCTCACGATGCGGATGAACATGCGCCGGTTCACGCGGCTGACCAACGCGTTCTCAAAGAAACTGGAGAGCCACGCGGCGGCGGTGGCACTGCACTTCATGCACTACAACTTTGGGCGCCCACACACGACGTTGAAGAACCCGTATCCGCGCACTCCGGCGATGGCAGCCGGGTTCGCAGACCATGTGTGGACGCCCGCCGAGATCGCCCAGCTCGCCGACTAGACGACGTGCCCGATGAGCTGCGTGACGCGCACGCCTGCCCGCGTGGCGAACACGAAGCCGTCAGCTGTCACGTTGACCAGCCCGGCGCGCTGTAGGCCGCGCACGAACGTGATCGGTTCGTCGGTTTCCATCTCTCGGCCGATGTCCTCAACCGACCACAACGGCTGGCCGTCCTCGGGCTGGGTCAACAGGTAGAGGACGTTCCGCTCAAGCTCATCGAGCGGGTGTAGGCGGGTCCTCGTTAGGGTCCTCGTCCGCTCGATAATCCATCTTATGTCAACCAGAGGGTTCTGAGAAGCCCACGGACGGGCGCTGAGCGTGATCTAGGATCGGGCTGATCTGGACCCCACGGAGAGGCAGGAGATGGCGAACACGATCTACACAGCCAAGGCGCATGTGACCGGCGGCCGTGCCGAGGGTCACGGCCGCACCAGCGACGGAGCGCTCGAGGCCGATCTGCGTCTGCCGCCGGAGATGGGCGGATCGGGCGGCGGAACGAATCCGGAGCAGCTCTTTGCGGTCGGCTATGCGTCGTGCTTCGAGAGCGCGCTGGGTGTCGTGGCGCGGCGCGCGAAGGCCGAGATGGGCGATGTGGCCGTCGACTCCGAGGTCGCGCTCTCGCCGGACGGCAAAGGCGGCTTTGTACTCTCGGTGGTGCTCGACGTGACGCTTCCCGGCGTCTCTGACTTGGACACTGCGGTCGAGCTGGTGCGCGCGGCGCACAAGGTCTGTCCCTACTCGACCGCGACGCGCGGCAACATCGAGGTCACGTTGAGCGCCAACGGCGCGCCCGTCTCGGAGTAGCTCGGCTCAGCGCCCGAAGTTGCGCACGATCGCGTGCGCACGGCCGGCGAGCGGCCCGATCAGCGTGCGCACCTGCTCCAGGCCGGCCCGCAGCTCTGGATCGCCGACCTCGATCGGGAGCATCGAGTCCTGCAGCGTGGCGAGCGACTGGTCGGCCTCGCCGATCGCCTGCACCGCCGCGTCCAGAAAGCCCTTGACGCCGTGCGACGGCGCGCCGCGCATCGCGGGCTGGAAGCTTCGGCCCGGCAGCTCGTAGCGCTCGGCGAATTCCGATTGGGTGCGCCGGGCCCGTGCGTATGCGAGCTGCACCGGCCTGAAGAGCTCCTCTTCCAGGCGCTCGGCGGCGTTCTCGTCGAGCATCTCGTAGGCCTCCGTCAACGCCGCGAGCGCCGCACCGAGTGCCTCCCCCGCATCGACGATCGAGTCGAGCAGCTGCTGGCGGGCATCGGCGGTCGCGTAGGGCACGACTGCCAGGTTAGAGCGCCTTGGCGCCGCTGGAGGCGCTGCAACGAATCTCGCCAAAGCTCTCCGCGCGCGCGCCGGTCATCGTGGAGCCTGCGCTATTGCGCGAGCGGGCGCTTGGACAGCTCCAGGGCGCGCCGGAGCACCGAATCGATCATCGGCTCGGTCAGTCTCCCGGTGAACGTGTTCTGCTGACTTGGGTGGTAGCAGCCGATCAGCGTGTAGGGCTCCCCCGCCAGCTCGGCCCCGTGACCGAAGCGCGGGCGCGGGCCCGCGGCGCGCGCCTGGGAGCGGGCGCGCATCAGCCGCAGCGCACCATCCCAGGCGAACGCGCCGAGGCAGAGGACGACCCGCACCGAGTGGAGCAGCTCCATCTCGGCGAGGCTCCAGGGCAGGCACTGCT
>JACDGG010000166.1 GCA_013815355.1 Solirubrobacterales bacterium | reverse complement strand
CGCCTGCGCCGCGGTGCGTCGAACAGCCACTGCAGCTCGCGCGCGACCCGGTCGATCAGCGCGACCGGGCCCCGCTCGCTCGCCTCCGCCAGCTGGTCGATCGTGTCAAGGGGCCAGTGCCGCTGCTCCCACAGCTCACGCGCCTGCGTCGCGCTCACCACGCCGCCGCGCCGCGCGCGCAACTCGAGCGAGTCGGCCAGCTCGGGCCTCGCGAGCAGGCCCGGCGCGCGCAGCCAGGCGAGCAGATCGGCAAGCGCGCCCTCCGGCTCGCTCGCGCCGGCGGCGGCGGCGGGCAGGCAGCGCAGCAGACCCCCGAGCGCTCGTCCGAGGGCCGTGTCGTCGAATGGCCGGCGCCGCTCCAGCGCAAACGGGATGTCCGCATCGGCGAACACCTCTTCCAGGAGCGCGCCGCTCGAAGCCGGCCCGCGCATCGCGACCGCGATCTCCTCCGGCGCGGTACCTTCTGCGCGAAGCCCGTTGATCTCGCGCGCCACGAGCTCGAGCTCGGCGCGCTCACCGCCGCCCTCGAGCAGCCGCAGCACTCCCTGCGCGTCCACGCGCCGCGTGTCCGCCTCGAACAGCGAGCGCTCGAGATGCCCGAGCGCGCCGCGGGCCCGCGGCGCGTAGTAGTCATCGCGTGCGGAGAGCGTGCGGTGCTCGCGCGCGAGCGGCTCGAGCGCCGCGAACGTCGCGGCGCGTCCCGCGAAAGCGCTGCGCCCGGGCTCGAACGCGAGCGAGACCGTGACCGGGGCATCCACGACCCGCCCGAGCGTCTCGATCGCGTCGAGCTGCAGGCGCGTGAGATCGTCAAAGCCATAGAACGCCACCGGCGTGCCCGCCCACAGCGATGGACGGCGTCGCAGCTCATCGAGCGCGCGCACGGCGCGCTGCTCGGAGTCCATGCGCGCTAGCCGCTTGAGCGCATCGTGGTAGCGCTGATAGATCTCTGCCAGCTCGCCGTGTGTCGCCTGCGGGCCGTCGGCTGCCCTCCAGGCGTCGAGCGCGCGCGTGAGATTCGCCGGGGAGACGCGGCGCACGCGCAACTCCGCGATCAGCTCTGAGAGGGCGCGCACCATGCCGGCGGTGGGTGCGCGCGCGACCTGCGTGGTGAGCGCATCGAGCACGCGCTCGCGTGCGAGTGAGCCGAGCGCCTGCTCACGCACTCCGGCGCGGCGCACGGCCTCCTCGATCAGCCCATCGAAGTGCTCGACGCGCGCTCCCAGCGCCACGCGCTCGCCCGCCAGCTCGCGCAGGTAGTGCTCGACGTCGATCCGCGTCGGCACGATCAGCAGCGGCTCCTCGCCGCGCGCGAGCGAGACGCGCACAGCGTCCAACACGAGCTGCGCCTTGCCGGCGTTCGCTGGTCCGCTGATGAGCACGATCGGCATCGCACCCATCCTGGCGCACGCACCCGACACGCCCTGCTCGCACCGCGGGACCGACGCCCGGCGCCCGGCGCCAAGAAGCTAAGCGGCGCTCTGCTCGGCGACGGCTGTCGTGGTCTCGCCCACGGCCGCCGTGCCCTCAGCGCCCGCCTCGGACTCCGCCTCGGGCGGTTTGGCGCCCTCCTTGGCCCAGAGCTCGTCGAACTCGACGCGCCATTTGCCCTCCTCGGTCTGGCTCAGCGCCAGATGCGCCCTGAAGCTGCGCCCGCTGCGCCCGCGAAAGCCGGTGACGGCCTGCGCGGTGTAGCCGGTGCGGATCAGCTCCTTGGCGATCGCCAGGGGCAGGGTCTTGCCGGCTTTGGCCTTCCAGATCACAAAGCCACAGCCCGGGTCCTCGCGCGCCCAGCAGGAGTAGCCCTTGCGATTCTCGACGATCTCGTGACCGCAGACGGGGCACGGTCCGAGCCTCGCGCGCGGAATGCGCACGTCTTTGAGTGTCTCGTCGAGCTCCTTGACGGTCTCCTGCGCGAAGCCTGCAATGTCGCTCATGAACTGCTTGCGCGAGTCCTCGCCGCGCTCGATCTTGCCGAGGCGCTGCTCCCAGCTGCCCGTCAGCCCCGGCGAGGTCAGCGCGTGATCGTTGAGCAGCCGGATCACGTTCAGGCCCTTCTCGGTGGCGACAAGCGCGCGCCCGTCGCGCTCGATGTAGCCGACCGTGATCAACCGCTCGATGATCGCCGCTCGGGTGGCCGGCGTGCCGATGCCGGAGTCCTTCATCGCCTCGCGCAGCTCGTCGTCCTCGACGAGCTTGCCGGCCGTCTCCATCGCACCGAGCAGCGAGGCGTCGCTGTAGCGCCGGGGCGGTTTCGTTTCCTTGCGCGCACTTGCGATATCGCGTGTCTGCACCTCCTCGTCCTGCAGCAGACGTGGCAGCTTCTGCTCGGCCGCCTCGTCCTCCTCCCCGCGTGCCTCGGCGTCGGCTTTTGCGTCGGCTGAGATCTCGTCGTAGACGCCGCGCCAGCCGGGGACGATCAAGAGCTTGCCGCGGGTGCGGAACAGGTGGCTCTGCTCACCGTCGGCTGCCGTCACGGTCGTCTCGACTTTGGTGTTCTCGAACACCGCCTCGGGATGGAAGACCGCGAGGAACCGCCGCACCGCCATGTCGTAGATGCGCCTGTCATCAGAGCCCATTTTCTCGAGGTTGTGCTCGGAGCGGGTGGGGATGATCGCGTGGTGGTCGGTGACCTTCTCGTCGTTGACGACACGGCCCAGCGGCAGCACGTCGAGCCCCGTGACGTACTCGGCGCCTTTGCGGTACTCGCTGCGGGAGCCCACGAGCTCGGCGATCGGCTTGATCTCATCGACCATGTCGGTGGTCAGATAGCGCGAGTTGGTGCGCGGGTAGGTGAGCGCCTTGTGCTCCTCATACAGCCGCTGCGCGGCGGCCAGCGTGCGCTTCGCGGAGAAGCCGTAGCGGTTGTTGGCCTCGCGCTGCAGCGTCGTGAGGTCATAGAGCATCGGCGCTTTCTCGCGCTGCTCCTTCTTCTCGAGCTTGGTGATCCTCCCCGGCCGTCCGCTGCAGGCGGCGACGATCGCCGCGGCCTGCTCCTCTGTACCTATGCGCGGACCTTTGGTGTTGCCCGCGCTGGCGGGCGGCGCCTGGAAGTGGCCGAGATAGGTGCGCTCGCCGCCTGCGGGCTCGCCGTCGAGGGGGCCGGCCGCGAACGTCGCGTCGACGAGCCAGTAGGGCTCCGGCTTGAAGGCCCTGATCTCCTCCTCGCGTCGGGCGATGATCGCGAGCGTCGGCGTCTGCACGCGCCCGAGCGATACCGCTCCGTCGAAGGAGCTGCGCAGCCTGATCGTGGCCGCGCGGGTGGCGTTCATGCCGACGATCCAGTCGGCCTCAGAGCGCGAGCGCGCGGCCTCCTCGAGACGCTCGAACTCCTCGGCGGGACGCAGCGACTCAAGCGCGCTCTTCATCGCCGCGTTGGTCATCGAGTTCAGCCACAGCCGTTTGACGGGCTTCTTGCCTTTCGCCTTCTCGAACAGGTAGGCGAAGATCAGCTCGCCCTCGCGGCCGGCGTCGCAGGCGTTGACGACCTCCTCGATGTCCTCGCGGCCGAGCTGTTTGGTGACGACCGACATCTGCTTGCGCGAGCGCTCGTCGCGCACGACGAGTTTGAAGCGGTCGGGCACGATCGGCAGATCGCCCATCCGCCAGCTCTTGAATTTGGCGTCATACGCTTCCGGTTCGGCCAGCTGGACGAGGTGGCCGACGGCCCAGGTGACGACATGGTCGGGTCCCTCGAGGAATCCCTCCTGCTTCTTGAACGCTCCCGGCAGCACACGAGCAAGGTCCTGCCCCACGGAGGGCTTCTCGGCGACAAGGAGCGTCTTGGACATGGCGGCAGCGTAGCGGGTGGTGTTCGCCCGGCTTCGGCGGCGGACGCCTATCCGCCGATCGGTGCCCGCGGATTGCCGCCCCAGAAGACCTGCGTTCCGAGCATCCCGATCAGCGTCACGAGCACGAGGTTGAGCACCATCGACTTCGCCGTCGCGCGTCCCACGCCGACGGGGCCGCCGCTGGCGTTGTAGCCGTAGTAGCAGCCCACGAGCACGATCACCGTGGCCATCGCCATGCCCTTGATCAGGCTGAACAGCACATCCGGGGGATTCTGAAACTGCCAGAAGACGAGCAGGTAGCCGCCGGAGGAGACGTAGCCGATCTGCATCACAACTGCGATGTAGGACGCCAAGAATGCGACGCCGATGGCGCCCACATACATGAAAGGCAAAACCAGCCAGGCAGCGAACAGCCGTGTCGCTGCGAGGAACGTGACGGAGTTGATCCCCATCACCTCGAGCGCGTCGATCTCCTCAGAGATCCGCATTGCGCCGAGCTCGGCGACGATGCCAGTCCCCACCTTCGCGGACATCATGTAGCCGAAGGCGTAGGGGACGGCCTCGCGCAAGTTGCACCAGGCAGCGAACACCCCCGCATAGCTGGGTGAGCCAGTCGACTCAGTGAAGTAGGCGCCCTCGATTCCGCAGGTGTTCAACCCCGTGATGAACACAAGCCCCCAGATGACCGCCGTCGAACCGACGATCAGGATGCCTGCCTGGCGAAGCGTCTCGCCGAAGAAGCGGAAAACGTGCAAGCTCCAGACTTCGCGCACGATATTACCGGTGAAGTGGGCGATATCGCCCGTCGCCGCGAGCCATTCGCGGGGCATCGCGAGAAGCTCGCTCACTTGATCACAAGGATGTTTGGGTGCGTGGCGAGCAGGGTCTGCGTAAAGACGTAGTTGAACGCCCCGAAGCCCAGGAACGCGATCACAACCGCTTCGTTGACCGCACGGCCGACGCCCTCGGCACCGCCAGAGGCGGACATGCCCTTGTAACAGCAGACGATCGCGATGATCGCGCCGAACATCGTGCACTTCAATACCGAGCCCCACAGGTCGGTGACCGAGGAGTTGGCGAACAGCGTGTTCCAGAACGGGCCCAGCGAACCACCGCTGATGAGCTCGGCAAGCAAGCCCCCGAAGATGCCGAATAGAAGCGCGTAGATGTCGAACAGCCCGGTCGCGACCATCAGCGCCAAGAAACGCGGCACGACCAGGTTCTTGACTGGGTCCACGCCCAGTACTTGCAGCGCATCGAGCTCCTCACGGACCTTGCGCGCACCGAGGTCGGCGGTAATCGATGTGCCGGCAACACCGGCCACGACGATCGCCGTGATCAGTGGTCCGATTTCTCGGATCGAGGCAAGGACAAAGAAACCACCGAGACGATCGAGCGCTCCGAACACGGTCAAGAAGTTCGCAGCCTGCAGTCCGGGGGCCCCGTAGGAGATGGCGACGGTCGTGACGAGCAGCGGGAACCACACCAGCCGCAGCGTGAACAGGAACTGGGATACGAACTCGCTGCCGTAGGGATATGGAGGCCGAAGGGAGGAGGAGATCGTCCTGCCCGTGAGCAGCATCATGTCGCCGATTTCCTCGAGCAGCTTGCGCGGCGCCCGGAACGCCCGCTCGGAGAACCTTGAGACGCTCCCCGCTGCCGTGACGCGCGCCGCGGCGCTCGCGGGCGCCACGGGCTCGGACGGTCCTGCCTCCTCCACCATTCCTACAGTGTACTAGTTGACCAGCACACTGGTTATCTGCTGCCGCGGCCGCTACCGTTGGCTCATGAGCATCCACCCCGATGCCAAGCCGCCCGACAGCGGCGCCATGGAGTTCGGCCCGATCGAGATCGATCGGCGCGCCGAGGTCCCGATCGGCGTGCAGCTCGCCTGGGCGCTCAGATCTCGCATCGACGACGGCCGCCTCGCACCGGGCCAGCGGCTGCCCGGGCTGCGTGATCTGGCAGAAGCGAGTGCGGTCAACGTAAACACCGTGCGCGCCGTCTATCAGCGCCTCGAGCAGGAGGGCCTGATCGACAGCCAGCAGGGGAGCGGCACGTTCGTCACGGCGGCGGCCCGGAGGCGTGCGTCGGTGAGCGCGATCGCCGCGAGCGCGGCGCGCGAGGCCCTGGAGACGGGGGTCGATCCGCGCGAGGTGGCCGCAGCCCTCTACGTGTCCCCCGAGGTGACGCCCGCCGGCGCCGACGAGGCGGCGCAGCGGCGGCGCACCCTGCGCGCCCAGATCGGCGAGCTCGAGCGCACGCTCGGCGAGATGGAAGCGGCGCATCCGGGCGTCTCGCCCGGCCCGGAGTCGGGCCGGCGCGGGATCGGACCCGCGCTGCTCAGCGTCGAGGAGCTCGAGCAGGTGCGAGGCGTGCTCCTCCGCCGGCTCGCGACGGCTCAGGCGCGCCTGGAGGAGCAGCGCGAAACGGCCGCCACCGCGAAGGGGAGCGCGCGCGTGACTCGCGGTCGCGGAGCACCCGCGCCGGAGGCTGGAC
>JACDGG010000165.1 GCA_013815355.1 Solirubrobacterales bacterium | reverse complement strand
ATCACCCGCCGCGCCTACGGGTTTCACTCAGCCCAGGCCGCACTCGCCCTCGTCCTACTCACCTGCGGCCCCATAACCCTCACACTCCCACACGAACTTCACCTACACCCATGACAGGAGAACCAGATTTCGCGATTCTTCTACTACTCGATCAGAGGGGCCCCGCCGTTCGACGCCGGACTCCTAGAAGCCGCTGAAGTGCCTGAATTCGCGTACAAAGTGAAGGCACGCGAAAAACACCCGGCCGCGTCTACCCCGCGGGAAATCTATTCGATCTACAAGCAGAAGACGCTACATGGCGACTAGCCCGGCACTACTAGGGTGGGAGCGGCGGCGCCTTATGCTGGCGACCGCATCGTCGGCACAGGTGTGGGGTTTAGGGCGTGATGGCAATGTGCACGCGGATAGGGGATCGCTTGGCGCGTCCCTTCGCTAACGCTGGCGGAATCGTGGCGGCGACCGTCGCGGCCCTGGCTGTGTTTAGTGGAGCCGGTCGGCTCGCGGTCGCCGATGCTGCGCGGTTTCGACTCGTGGCGAGCGCGACAGTGAGGTTCGTCAGCGATGGGACGCGGTATGTGGCGTGGCAGACGGCCGCGAGTCCCGACGTAGTCCTGCTGGACACCGTCACCGGTCTGCGAGCGAGCGTGACGGTGCCGGGCGGATGCAGGCTCGTGGATGAGATGGAACACGAATCCGTCCCGCCCGCAGGCACTGGAGGTTTCCTCTTGTTTTGTGGCCACGGCTTCGGACTGCTGTACCCGCGCACTCGCGCGTCGGTGGCTTTGCCCGCCGCAGCTAGCTGGTACGGCGTTGGAAGTCGGTATCTGGAAGGCGGTGGCGAAGGATGTGTGCAGACGCCTATCGAAATGCGGCGTCACGAACCGTGCTTGGCGCTGTACAACGTGGCCACTGGGGTGGTTACTGAGCGCCCGCAGTCGCAGCTCGCCGACCTCGATCGTCCCGGTGCGCCGGTCGTCTGCGGCGCGCTGCGCGGGTGGCTTCTGAGTGATCGTGCGAGCGCATCGGCAGGAACGTTCAGCTACGGCGAAGGCCTGCTCGCCCGCACTTTGGTTCGACGCCGCGAGGTGCAGCTCAAGGGATGCCACGGACGCACGACCACGCTGCGCACCGGAGGCGTGGCCCTCAACCTCGACCTCAGAGACGGGGTGCTCAGCTGGGACACCGGTCACGACGCTACGACATTCAACGTCGCGGAAGAATTGCCGACAGGGACCCTCTACAGCTACAGACCCGCCACCCGCCGCCGGCTGAGCTGGCGGCTACCAAGCTTGCCCGTCCGCGGAGGGCAGGCTGGCCTGCGCGGCGCGTTCGGCTACTCGACGCACACCGCTAACACCGTCTTTTGGATCGCCTCCGAACGTGTCGGAGGCCCCAAGGGCGGCATCATCGAATCATCCGCGGTGTACTCAGTCGCATCGAGGTAGAGGGTCGCTCGGTCGGGTCGCGACTGACCGACGGCAGAGTGACGCGCTTACGGCCTGGCCGCGATCGGCCCCGCTAACCGCTGCCTACGGCGGCTGCAGAAGCGGCCGCCCGCCTGCCGAATTGAGCGATGGGGCTCCCACGACAGCGGCGTAGCTGGACGCTTGTGGGGTCACTCGACGGAAGCAGAATGTTCGGTTACGCCCTCACTCCCGACGGGCCTCGCTGAGTCGGAGCGCAGTTCTCGCGCGTAAACGCCTCCGCGATCAGGTCAGCGTCGCCGGCCCGCGGGGCGAAGTGCAGGTACTTCATTGTCGTGTCGATGTCGGCGTGGCCCATCCACTCCTTCAACTGCAAGATCGAGACGCCAGGGTTGCCGATGACCTGAGTGCCAAACGTGTGCCGCAGGTCGTGGAAACGCAGATCGGGCAGCGCCGCTCGTCGCAGAGCTGCCTTGTAGCGACTACGGTAGAGAGCTGAGGCATCGAGGAATCCGCCTGCAATTCCGGGAAACACAAGATCGTCTTCTTCGATGTGCTGCGCGCGGCTTGTGAGTCGTGCGAGCGCCTCAGCGGCGGCAGGAGCCATCGGTAGCGCCCGCGCTTTTCCTGACTTCGGCGTCGAAAGAGCACGCTCCGTGTAGGAGGCGACGACCCGGATATGGCGGCGAGCGAAGTCGATGTCTCGCCAGCGCAGCGCCACGAGCTCTCCGCGACGCAAGCCGGTGAAAGCGGCGGTAAGGTAGATCGCCGCGTCCTGCTCGGACCTCGCTGCTCGCACTAGGACCGTTGGCCCGACCCCGTAGATTCGGTCCGGTGGACCCATGAACGGGGTCCGGCCACCATCACTTCCTCGGGCGAGAACACCTCGATCTCTGTCGTCCGTCGCTGGACGGGCTTCTCAACATCGGAGATAGGGTTGCGAGGCAGCTTCCAGACCCGCTTCGCGCGCTGCATGACGCCGTGAAGGACCGTGAGAATCTTCAGCCGAGTGCGGTTACCCATCGCTCCGCGCGCTGCGAGGTTTGCCGACCAGCTTTCGACCTGCTCGGTCGTGATGTCCTCTAGCCGGGCTTTGCCGAACGTGGGAAGCAGGTGTGCACGGATGGTCGATTGGTAGTCGCGGAGCGTCGAGGGTCGCACGTAAGCCAGCGCATGTACTCGGCCGCCGCATCAGCGAATGTCGCGCCCGTTCGCACCATGCCCGGGAGTTCTCCCCGGCGCGCTTGCTCAAGAACTTCTGAGAGCCACGCTTCGGCGGTGCGCTTCGTGAAATAGCCCGCAGTTGGCCTACCGCGGGCCGTCCACGCTGGTCCGATCCGCTTCTGGACCTGGCGCCCGTCAGGTAGCCGGTACTTGGCGTACCAAACATCTCCACGCGCGCCGCGGCGGCGGAACATGTGACCACTCGGTATCTGCGCATTGCTCGTTTTCATAGCGATGCCCGCCCCGTGATCTGAGGATGCGGACACCAACTACTCCGACGCCGAGCCGTTGCTCGGGACAATGTTGGGACAAAGTTCCGATTCCCACTGAAGTAGGTCCCATATCACCGAAGACCATCCGCTGGTGTCAATGCTCGGATGTGCGTAGAACTCGCGTCCCCCCGCATTGGGTTGTGTCAGCATCAGAAGTAGCTCGGACGCTAGCAGCTGGTCCCAATCTTTAGCTGGCATCGGTGGCTTGCGCGGACGCCGGTCTAGGGCGATGTCACCGCTGTGCTTGTCAATGAACGCGAACTGAGCACCTCTATGTTCTTTGCCCAACACCTTGTGAGCTGCAATCCTGCCCTCGTATCTGAACTCGAAGGGCGGCCACTTGGCGTATAGCTCATTCTGTACCTCGCTGAAACTGTGTTTATCGACCATCTTGAGCTGTAGCAGCAGCGATCGGCGACGGAGGGTGCGTTGCCCATCGCGTTGGTGGACCACCAGTAGGAGGTCGCCAGCCTCGCAGCTTGTCTGGCCGCTGGCCTTGCTCCTGAAGTGAGCTCTTGGATGGCCCTGGCAGAACACCGCATTGACATTCAGAGCGTCGCCGTAGATCGGCTTTAGCTTCTTCCTGAGCTCCGGTAGGCCTTTGCTGAACATGGCCCATACGGAGTCCACCTCGCCGGAGTGCCCGCGACGTGCATGGCCAACGCTGAGCGGATTACCGGCAGCAGGTCGCGTGGCTCGCTCACTTCAAGAGCTTTCGACAATTTGAATTTGACTCCTGCCGGTGACCCTGCGACGTTGACGCGGAGGGCGCACCCTAGGCAGTCCTTTCCAATCCGCAAGGGTAGTTCCCTTGGTGCGCGGTTCGAGCGTCTCCGCTTCGCCCCACCCCCGGACGGATCGTGGAGCCCCGAGTGGCGACATCGGCGCAATCAGGCTCTCTCCTCTTGAGGTGAGCGTCTGGCGACCCGATCGTCAGACGGCATCCGCGCAGCGCTTCGCCAGTTGTAGCGAGCGCGCGGGCATCGGCAGAGGGCAATGCCGGGTGGCAGTGCGATAACGACTGTGCGTTCGCCGGGTCTGCCGCTGGTCGTAAGGTCGAAGGTGCTCCCTGAGTTGCTACATTGCTCTCGGGTCGTACACCTGTTCAGGTGAGCCTACGATCCATCTTGAGACAAGCCTTGGGAGACCGGGGCTTGTGTTCTTAAGAGCGTGGCCGCAGCGCCAACGCCTCTTCGCAGACGTCACGCCCGATCGACGCGGACAGGCGTTCCATCTGGGCGGATGAATGAGATGTCGATCCCGAGTCGCATGGCGTTGGCGATGTTGGCCAGCTGGCCGAGTGTGAGGTTGCGACGGCCCGCTTCGACGGCGGAGATGTAGGAGGAAGAAACCCCGAGGCGCTCGGCGACCTCGGCTTGGGTCAGTCCAAGCGCTTGGCGGGTGCCTTTGAGCTCGCGGCCGACGACCTTTGCGTGGATCTCGGACGCCGCGGTTCGCGGCACGGACTCAGGCGGCGGTGGAGTAGCGGAAGCTCGCGGCGACCGGCTCAGCCGTGGCGACCTCGGTGACCGTGACGTGGAGGTCTCCGCTGCGGTAGCCGAAGGGCTGCAGTCGCGCCCAGCGCTCGGCGCCATCAGCCCGTGTGATGCGCTCCACGGTCTCGGGGTCGACGATCGCGAGGTCGGGGTTAATCCAGTCGGCGTGCGGCCCGCTGATGCTCACGTCGTCGCCATCGGCGAGCAGTTGCGCGACAGGCATCTCGGTCCATTCGTTGGTGCTTGGGTCGCGCTCGAAGGTCGTGAAGGTGACTTGGATCATGAGGAGGCTCCCCTTCGATATCGGGTGCGATGGTTGACCTCTTGAGTTATGATGCTACCACGGCGTGCGGAACGTATGGTGGGCATCTCAGAACTCGCCCGGGCGCAGAACCTCGCCTCGTTGGAGCATCAGCTGCGCCCTGTCCGCCAGGGCCTGCGCGCGGTCTGGAAGGAGGAACCTCGCCATCCCGAGCAGGTCGGAGTCGCTCAGAAGGCGAGTGAGCGCGTCGCGCTCTTCCGTGAGCAGATTTGCGGCACCGTGCCCGTGGCGAGCAGCCACGAAGTCGGAGTAGTTGAGGATGGCTCGTGGCAGCGCGAAGGTGTAGCCGTGATCGATCAGCGTCAGCTGATTGCCGTCCCAGCGCCAATTCCCGTCGTGACGGTCCTGCTGGGCGATCAGCGAGTCGAAGAATGCCGCAGGCAGGCAGCAGGTCGGATTCAAGGTCGGCGCCGTGTCCCGTGGCCATCCAATTGCCCGTAGCGAGAGCGAGCCATCCTCGCCGGCGTACTCGCGCAGCACGCACGGCACGACGATCTCATCCCACGGTGGCCCGAGCGCCACGGCGAGCCGCCAGCTGACCGCCTCGTGCAGCGGCGGCGTCTCGTCGGTCTGCCCGTAGGCGATCGCGTTGGCGACATGCACGCCGGAGAAGGGCTTGTGGAACACGATCGCTCCACCGGCGAGTTCCAACTGCTTCGTCGCGTTCACGCCGGGAGAGGTCGTGGGCGCCGGCAGGCCAACGAACGCCTCGTCGAGCACCTGCTGCTCAATCGCGCGAGCACCCTGGCTCGCCCGGACAGCCGCTATCTGTGCATCGATCTTCACCCGTCCAAGTGTGCCCGCACGCTAGGACGCCTTAGTCGGTGCCCTTCCGACGCCCCACAGGGAAATCCCTGGGGAAATCCGCTGTCCCCGTGATAGTCTCCAAAGACCAGCATTTACAGGGCTTTTGTGATGCCGGAGGAGGGACTCGAACCCCCGACACGCGGATTATGATTCCGCTGCTCTAACCGACTGAGCTACTCCGGCCCGGATGAGCGGAAGTGTAGCCGCCGCACCGTCCCCGAGGAGGGCGCGTCGTGCGGTGCGCCGAGCAGGTTAGCCTCGCCTCCATGACTCCCCCGATACTGCTCGCTGTCCCGAACGTCTCCGAGGGACGCTCGGCGGAGACGATCGCCGCAATCGGCGTCGCGTTCACCGGCGGTGGCGCTGGTGCGACGGGCGAGCCGGCCGCGGCAGGCGAGGTGCGCCTGCTTGACGTGCACTCCGACGCCGACCACCACCGCTCCGTGTTCACGCTCGCCGCGGCTCCAGAAGCGCTTGTCGAGGCCATCGTGCGCGGAGCGGCCGCGTCGCTCGCGCGCATCGATGTGATGGCACGCCCCGAAGGACAAGCAGCCCGCGGCCAGCATCCTCACGTCGGCGCGTTGGATGTGGCTCCGATCGTCTACCTCAACCCCTCCGACCGGGGCGCCGCATGTGCCGCAGCACTCGTGCTCTCCGACCGCCTGGGCGCCGAGCTCGGGCTCCCCGTTTTCCTCTATGGCGAGCTCACCGGCGACGGCGCCGGCTCAGTGCGCACGCGCGCTGAGCTGCGCCGCGGCGGCCTCGCCGCCCTCGCCC